>DATFFJ010000143.1:0-10271 GCA_035250065.1 Aeromicrobium sp.
GGGGGACCGTGGCGTCGCCGTAGCGACGAATTCCCTTCTTGTCACCCAGCGCTTCTCGGAGCGCATCGCCGATCACGATGGCCGTGTCCTCGACCGTGTGGTGGGCGTCGATGTGCAGATCGCCTTCGGTCCGGACATAGAGATCGATCAGCGAGTGCCGCGAGAGGGCCGTCAGCATGTGGTCGTAGAAGCCAACTCCGGTGGAGATGTCGTTCTTTCCGGTTCCGTCGAGGTCGAGCTCGACGACGACGTGCGACTCCGACGTCTTCCGTTCGATCTTCGCTGTGCGCGTCATGCCGTGACCTCCTTCAGGGCTTGCTTGAACGCCTCCATCTCGTCGGGGGTTCCCATCGAGACGCGCAACCATCCTACGGGCCCGACCTCCCTGATCAGGACACCTCGATCCAGCAACGCCTGCCACGTGGCGTGTCGATCCGCGAACGTCCCGAACAGGATGAAGTTCGCATCGGATGCGGCCACGTCGAAGCCCTCACCGACCAGCCAGCCCGCGACGTCGTCTCGCGCAGCGCGCAGCGTGTCGACCTGGGCGAGCAGCTCGTCAGCGTGACGAAGCGCCGCGATCGCGGCAGCCTGACTCACGGCCGACAGGTGATACGGGAGCCGAACCACGCGCAGGACGTCGATGATCGCCGGGTCCGCCGCGACGTAACCGAGTCGTCCGCCGGCGAAGGCGAACGCCTTGCTCATGGTCCGCGTGACCAGCAGGCGCTGAAACTCCGGCAGCAGCTCCAAGGCCGTAGGCGTCCCCGAACGCCGGAACTCGGCGTAGGCCTCATCCACGACGACGACGCCCGGGGCCGCTTCGACGATCGCCCGGAGTTCGGCCGGGTCGACGGCCGTCCCCGTCGGGTTGTTGGGCGACGCCAGGAACACGACATCCGGCTTCTCCTGCTCGATCAGGGCCGTCGCCGCGTCGACGTCGATGCTGAAGTCGTCCCGGCGCGACCCCTCGACCCAGCGCGTGTGGGTGTTGCGTGCGTACTCGGGGTACATCGAGTACGTCGGGGCGAAGGACAACGCCGTGCGGCCGGGCCCACCGAACGCCTGCAGGATCTGCTGCATCACCTCGTTCGAGCCGTTGGCCGCCCAGACGTTTGCAGCCTTCAGGTCGTGTCCGAGATACGCCGCGAGAGCGGACCGCAGTTCAGCCGCCTCGCGGTCGGGATAGCGGTTCAGCGACGTTGCGGCGCGCAGGACCGCGTCGGCGATGTCGCGAGCGACCTCCGAGCTGGGCCCATACGGGTTCTCGTTCGTGTTGAGCTGGACCGGGACGTCCAGCTGCGGCGCGCCATATGGCTCTTGGCCCCGCAACTCCTCCCGCAGCGGCACCCAGTCCGGCGTGCTCACCGCCCGGATCCGTTCGAATCAGTCCGAACGGTCACCGCAGCCGCGTGCGCAGGCAGGTCCTCGGCCTCGGCAAGCACCGCAACGTCCCGCCCGACGGAACGCAGTGCGTCCGCCGAATAGCTGATGACCTGCATGTTCTTGAGGAAGGCCCGCACCGACAAACCAGACGAGTGGCAAGCACAGCCGGCCGTCGGCAAGACGTGGTTGGAGCCGGCCACGTAGTCACCCAATGACACCGGCGCCCACGGTCCGACGAAGACCGCACCGGCATTGACGATGCGGTTGGCGACCGCGGCAGCGTCGTCGGTGTGGATCTCGAGGTGTTCGGCCGCATACGCGTTGGCCACCTGGACCGCTTGATCGAGGTCGCGGACCAGGACCGCGGCCGACTGGCGCCCGGTGAGAGCCGTCGTGACCCGCTCGTTGTGCTTGGTCGCGGCGACCTGGCGATCCAGCTCCAGCTCAACTGCGCCGACTAGGGCCGGACTCGGCGTGATGAGCACGCTCGCCGCCATGGGATCGTGTTCGGCCTGGCTGATGAGGTCGGCGGCGACGAAGGCCGGATCGGCTGTGTCGTCGGCAACAATCGCGATCTCAGTCGGGCCGGCCTCGGAATCGATGGCCACCTGGCCGCGTACATACCGCTTGGCCGCGGCGACATAGATGTTGCCCGGACCGGTGATCAGGTTGACGGGCACGACCGACTCGGTGCCGTAGGCCAACATCGCGATGGCCTGAGCGCCCCCGGCGGCGTAGACCTCATCGATGCCCAGCAGTGCACACGCAGCGAGGATCGTCGGGTGTGGAGCACCGCCGAACTCCTTCTGGGGCGGCGTCGCCAACGCGATGGACGGGACACCCGCCACCTGCGCCGGGACCGTGTTCATGATGACCGTGCTGACGAGTGGCGCCAGGCCGCCCGGCACGTAGAGCCCGACCCGCTGCATCGGCACCATGCGTCGCTCGACGGTCGCGCCGGGGCCCACCTGCGTCGTCACCGACTCCTCGAGCTCAGCCTCGCACGTGGCACGGAGGCGGCGAATGGACTCCTCCAGCGCAGCCCGCACGTCGTCGTCGAGGTGATCCAGCGACCCGGCGATGTCGTTCGCCGAGACCCGCAATGCGGCCGGGCGGACACCGTCGAACCGCTCCCCGAGGTCGAGGACAGCGGCATCTCCGCCGCTCACCACCTCGCTGACGATGTCCTCGACCGCCGCGAGGGCACGCGCGATGTCCACCTCACCACGCGGAATCTCATAACTCCGCGGATCGGTGGTGTCGAGCTCGCGCACGTCGAGCACGCGCAGGAAGGGCACCGAGCGATTCTAGTCGGGATTGTCCGCAGGCTCGTGTTCGATCAGCGCCAGGCCGATCAGGACACCGGCCACACCAAAGACCGCCCAGGCGAAGAACGGCGCAACCGCGTCGACCGTCAGGGCGTCCTGGATCCTGGTGCCCACTGGCCCGTGGCGCTTGGGGTCGTCCGGACCGAGCAAGCCGCCCACCAGCCAGGTGAGTACGGCGGCCTGGCCTGACATGAGTGCCACGGCCGGGACCGCCGGCCAGGAGAGGTCGGAGAAGAACGCCACGGCGAAGCCGAACAGTGCACAGATGCCGGCCCCGATGAGCACGAAGTTGACGATGGCGCCGAATTGCCGCCGCATCTCGTCATCGCCGAGCGAGGTCCCACCCTTGGTGACGGTGTACGTGGCCGTATCGGTGACGGCCCACCACAGCACGCCTCCAAGCACGCCGAGGACGAACGCGACCGCCCACCAGCGCCGGAAACTCAGCCAGGACACGAGGTCAACTCAAGCATTGCGGCCCCAGCAGCTCCTTGAGATCGGCCACCAGCGCCGAGGAGTGATCAATGCGCAGGGAGTCGTCAAGCCGCATGATCTTGACGTCCTCCGGGCCGATGAGCCGCAAGTGGACTGGTGTTCGGCCGGGGTGCTCTCCCAACACCTGCTTGAACGATGCGATCGTCTCGCCGGTGCATCGGGCCACCGGCAAGCTCACGACGAGCGGCTGTCCGGTCGCCGCGGCCATGGCCAGGTGCGGGACGGTCACGTCGAGGGCGCTGAGATCGACGCCTTCACCTTCAGAGCGGCGCAGTCTGGCGCGCACGACCACGACCGCGTCCTGGACGAGAGAAGGCGCGGCACTCTGATAGGCCCCCGGAAAGACGTTGACATCGATCGAGCCCTCGAGATCCTCAATGGTCACGGTGGCCCACGTGTCTCCCTTGCGGCTCACCCGGCGAACGACGGACGTCACCAATCCGCACAGCCTCAAGGTCGTGCCGTCCGGCCGATCCGTGTCAGCGAGAAGCTGGCCGATCGTGCAGTCACTGTTCGCGTTGAGCACGTGCTCCATGCCCAGCAGTGGGTGGTCGGAGACGTAAAGCCCGAGCATGTCGCGCTCGAACGCGAGCAGCTGCGTCTTCTCCCATTCCTGCATCTGCGGGATCGAGACGGTGATGCCGTTGAAACCACCATCTGAGTCGTTGAGACCGCCGAACAGCGAATCCTGGCCGATGGCCGCGTTCCGCTTGAGGTCGACGTGCTGGTCGACGGCGTCGTCGGCGATCACGGCCAGGGCCCGGCGCTTGTGGCCCAGAGAGTCGAACGCACCGGACTTGATCAGGGAATCGAGAACACGCTTGTTGCACACCGACAGCGGCACCTTGTCCAGGAAGTCCGAGAAGTCCGCGAACGCGCCCTGCTCCTCGCGCGCTGCAACGATCCCGGCGACCACGTTCTCGCCGACGTTCCGGACGGCCGACATTCCGAACCTGATGTCGTCACCGATCGAGGTGAAGTTGGACATCGACTCGTTGACATCCGGAACGAGCACGCTGATGCCGAGACGGCGGCACTCGTTCAGGTAGATGGCGGACTTGTCTTTGTCGCCCTTGACGCTGGTGAGCAGCGCCGCCATGAACTCAGCCGGGTAGTGGGCCTTGAGGTACGCAGTCCAATACGACAAGACGCCGTACGACGCCGAGTGCGCCTTGTTGAACGCATAGTCGGCGAACGGCACGAGGACGTCCCACAACTTCTTGATCGCGTTCTTTGAGAAACCGCGCTCCAGCATGCCGGCTTCGAACCCCTCGAACTCCTTGTCGAGGACTTTCCGGTCCTTCTTGCCCATGGCCTTGCGCAGCGCATCGGCGCGACCAAGGGTGAAGCCGGCCAGCTCCTGCGCGATCGACATGACCTGCTCCTGGTAGACGATCAGGCCGTAGGTCGTCCCCAGGATCGGCGTGAGCGCCTCGGTGAGCTCGGGATGGATGTAGTCGATCGGCTGCTTGCCGTTCTTGCGCTTGGCGTAGTTGGTGTGGCTGTCGGCCCCCATGGGGCCGGGTCGGTACAGCGCGATGACGGCGGAGATGTCCTCAAAGTTGTCCGGCTGCATCTGGCGCAGCAGCTGCCGCATCGGGCCGCCGTCGAGTTGGAACACGCCCAGCGTGTCGCCGCGGCCCAACAACTCGTAGGTCGCGGCGTCGTCGAACGGGAGATCCTCCAACACCAGGTCGATGCCCCTGTTGGCCTTGATGTTGTCGACCGCGTCGTCAAGGACCGTGAGGTTGCGCAGCCCCAGGAAGTCCATCTTGACCAGGCCGAGCGCCTCGCACATCGGGTAGTCGAACTGCGTGATGGTGGCGCCGTCCTGCTCCCGCCGCATGATCGGCACGATGTCGATGAGCGGCTCGCGGCTCATGATCACGCCTGCGGCGTGGACACCCCACTGACGGATCTGGCCCTCCAGGCCGACGGCGGTGTCGTAGACCCGCCGCACCTCGGCGTCGGAACTGTGGAGGTCGCGGAACTCCTTGCCGTCGTTGTAGCGCTCGTGGCTCGAGTCGAACAGCCCGGTCAGCGACACGCCCTTGCCCATGACGTCGGCCGGCAGCGCCTTCGTCATCCGCTCGCCCATCGCGAACGGGAAGTCGAGCACGCGAGAAGCATCCTTGATGGCCTGCTTGGACTTGATTCGACCGAATGTGGCGATCTGCGCGACCCGGTCGGAGCCGTATTTCTGGGTGACGTACTGGATGACCTCGCCCCGCCGGCGCTCGTCGAAGTCGATATCGAAGTCGGGCATCGACGGACGCTCCGGGTTGAGGAACCGCTCGAAGATCAGGCCGTGCGTCAGCGGGCACAGGTCCGTGATGCGCAAGGCATACGCCGCGATGGAGCCGGCGCCGGAGCCGCGACCCGGACCGACTCGGATGCCATTGTCCTTGGCCCAGGTGATGAAGTCGGCGACCACGAGGTAGTAGCCGGCGTAGCCCTTCTGCCGGATGACCTCGATCTCGAGCTCGGTGCGTGACCGGACTTCCTCGGAAGGTTCGGTGCCATATCGCTCGTGGATGCCGCTCCACACCTGCTCCACGAACCAGGAGTCCTCGGTGTGGCCGTCGGGCACGTCGGCGCGTGCCATGTAGCCACCGTTGGACTCGGTGAACGCGACATCGCAGCGCTCGGCGATGAGCAGCGTGTTGTCGCAGGCCTCCTTGAGTCCGTGCTTGTCCTCCCAGAGCGACCGCATCTCGTCGGCTGACTTGACGTAGTAGCCGTTGCCTTCGAACGCAAAGCGCCGGCCACCCTGGGCGTACGGCGGCTCAGACAGGGTGCTGCCGGACTGGACACAGAGCAGTGCCTCATGGGCACGGGCGTCGTCGGGATGGGTGTAGTGCGAGTCGTTGGTGGCGATCGGCGGGATGCCGAGTTCCTTGCCGAGTCGCATCAAGTCATCGCGCACCCGCTTCTCGATGACCAGATCGTGATCCATCAGCTCGAGGAACACGTTGTCCCGGCCGAAGATGTCTTGCAATTCGGCCGCCTCACGGCGCGCCTCGTCGTACTGCCCGAGCCGCAGCCGGGTCTGGACGGCGCCGGACGGGCAGCCGGTCGTGACGATCAGCCCCTTGGCGTAGCGCTCGAGCAGCTCCCGGTCAGCGCGCGGCTTGTAGTAGTAGCCCTCGATGCTCGACATGGACGACAGGCGGAACAGGTTGTGCATGCCCTCCGTCGATTCGGCCAACACGGTCATATGCGTGAAGGCACCGCCACCGGCGACGTCGTCGCCGCCTTCTTCCTGCGCATTCCCGTTGCCCCATCGGACCTTCTTGCGCTCGCCGCGCGGCGTGCCGGGAGTGAGGTACGCCTCCAAGCCGATGATCGGCTTGATACCGCGCTCGCGGGCCTTGGAGTAGAAGTCGAACGCGCCGTGCACGTTGCCGTGATCGGTCATCGCGATGGCCGGCATCCCGAGCTCGACCGCCCGGTCGAGGAGGGGGTCGAGCAGCGACGCACCATCCAACATCGAGTATTCGGTGTGCACGTGCAGATGCACGAACGTCCCCCGCGAGCGGGAGGTGCCCCCAGAACTACTCGGCATCGGTCCAGACTAGTCGAGCCGAATTACTACTTCGGGGCGGCGCGCGCGTACTGACGGACCGAGAGCGGCACGAACGCGAGCATGATCAGCGCGACCCAGATCAGGGTGTACGCGGCCGGGTGCTGCATCGACCAGGCGTCGGCCACAGGCATGCCGGATGGGATGTTGCCGAAGAGCTCGCGGGCCGCTTGCGTGAGCGCCGACACGGGGTTCCATTCGACCACGTGACGCAGGATTCCGGAGAAGGACTCCAGCGGGACGAAGGCATTGGAGACGAAGGTCAGCGGCATGATCACCATGAACGATGCGTTGTTGACGACGTCGACGCTGGGCACGATCAGGCCGACGTAGGCCATGATCCAGCTGATGGCGTAGCCGAACAACAGCAGCAGAGCGAACCCCGCCAGCGTCGGCAGCACGCCGTGGTGCGCACGCCAGCCCACCAGGAGGCCGGTGAAAGCCATCACGACGAGGGACAGCACGTTGTAGACGATGTCGGCTGCCGTGCGCCCGACCAGGACCGCCGATCGGGACATCGGCAAGGACTTGAACCGGTCGATGATGCCCTTCGTCATGTCCTCGGCCAGGCTCGCGCCGCTGAAGGTCGCGCCAAACACCACGGTCTGGGCAAAGATGCCGGCCAGCAGGAACTCGCGGTAGCTGAGGTCGTCGCCAGCGTCGATGGCGCCACCGAAGACGAAGGCGAACAGCAAGACGAACATGATGGGACTCATCAGGACCCAGATGAGAACCTCGGGCACACGCTTGATCTTGATCAGGTTGCGCTGGGTGACGACCCAGCCGTCGGTCAGCAGCCGGGACATCACACCATCGCCTCATCGCTCTCGACCGACAATTCGTCCTCGGCTTCGGCCGCATGACCAGTGAGCGACAGGAACACGTCGTCCATCGTCGGTCGGCGAAGACCGATGTCCAGCACGTCGATGGCGGCCGACCGGAGTGCAGTCAGGACACTCGCCAGATCGCCCGCACCCCCACTGACGCCAGCAGCGAGGTGCCGCCCCTTGTCGGAGGCCTGCACCTCGTCCAAGGCCACCGCGTCCAGGATGCGGGCGGCGTCCGATGACTGAGCGGGCTCGGCCAAGACCATCTCGATCCGTTCGCCGCCAATCTGTCGCTTGAGCTCGTCGGGACTTCCCTGAGCGATCGCCCGTCCGTGGTCGATCACCAGGATGTCGTCGGCAAGTAGGTCGGCTTCCTCGAGGTACTGCGTGGTCAGGAGCATCGTCGATCCGCCGGCGACCAGTTCTTTGATGACGCCCCACATCTGCTGCCGGCTGCGGACGTCGAGTCCGGTGGTGGGTTCGTCGAGCACGATGACCGGCGGGGCTGCCACCACCGCGGCGGCGAGGTCGAGCCGACGGCGCATGCCGCCCGAATAGGTCTTCGACGGCCGGTTGCGTGCGTCGAGGAGGTCGAAGCGGGCCAGCAGTTCATCGGCCCGCTCGGCCGCCGCGCGTCCGGTCATGCCGTACAGGCGGCCGACCATGCGGAGGTTCTCGAATCCGGTCAGGTGCTCGTCGATGGCCGCGTACTGGCCGGAGAGCCCGATCCGCGCGCGCACGCCGTCCGGATCAGTCGCTGCGTCGATGCCGGCGACGCGGACAGCACCGGCATCGGGCGAGAGCAACGTCGTGATGATGCGAACGGCCGTCGTCTTTCCCGCGCCGTTGGGGCCCAACAGGCCAAGCACACGGCCCTCGCCCACGGTGAGGTCGAGTCCATCGAGGGCCACCACATCGCGATAGCGCTTGACGAGTCCTTCAGCGCGGATCATGTCGGTCATACGACGACCGTACGTGACCTCACTGACGCTCCAGTGCGGCGACGAAGGCCGCAGCCTCCTCAGCGCGCTTGGCTTCGGCTTCCAGCAGGTGCTGGCGAAGGGCCTCGAGCTCGATGTCACGCTCGCGAACGGCAGCCTCGAGTGCCGCGATGACGCTCGCCTGCTGGCTCTCCGCCTCGCCGCGGTTGGCGATCTGCGCCTCGAACCAGGCCCGCTGCTCAGTGACCTCCGCCTGCAGCCCGGCCAGCGCGGCGATCATCGCCTCCTGACGCTGCAGGTTCGTCGCGAGGTCGCTCGCCAACCGGAGACTGTCGGCCTGCGCGGCATCGGCCTGTGCTATCGCGGCAGCCCCGACCTGTTCCTTGGCCTCGCGCTCGACGCGTTCGAGCGCGACGCCAGCGGCGGTCGCCTCCGCGCGAGCCTGCTCCAGCTCGGCCTTCAGCGCTGACACGGTTGACTCCAGCTCCCGTGCGGACCTTTCGGCTGCCTCAGCGCGTTCGACCGCGGCACGCACCTCATCGGTCTGCTCAACCTTCTCGGTCCGAGCCGTCGCCGCCTGGATGTCAGCAGCCGCGGTCTCCGGAGATGAGCTGCCAGCCTTCTTCGGTTCGGCCTTGTGCGACCCAACCCGCTCCTTCGCCCTCTGTAGGGCTGATTTCTGCACCGTGGCCTCGCCCCGATCCTGTCCCTCGGCCTTGTCCCGCTCTGGCCTCAGCGGTGGTGGCAGAGCCTGCCCGACCGAGCTCTGCGGTGGCTTGACGTCCTCGGGTTCCGCGAGCATCGCGGCGGTCTGTACGCCGGCCCACGACGGCAGGCTCGGAGCATCATCGTGTGCCGAACTGGGCGTTTCACGGTCCTCGGACTCGCTCGATTCGATCGGCTGGTCCGCCGTGTCTTCCTGGCCCGGTTCGTCAAGTTCGCCCGCCACTGCTCCATCGCCCTCCGGCTCCGGGTCCGCGTCTCGCAACGGCGCATGGCGGTTGGCGGTGAGCTCCCGCAATGCGGCGGCCAAGTCAGGATCATGCCCCGGCTCTGGGGACGCGTCGGCATCCGGCAGATCGTCGGAGCCTCCCTCGGCGTACCGATGCCTGCGATCCTCTTTGCGCTTGCCGAACATCCTTGGCGACCACCCTGAGCGTCTTCGATTTCGTTGCCGGAGTCTACGGCGAAATCACCGGTGATATGCCCATTCTGCCCCGATAACCTCATGCGACAACAGCCGCCACGACCCAGGCCTACTGCTCGTACGTGCTCAGGAAGTGCCCGATGCGCCCGATCGCGTCGGACAGATCACGCGCCCACGGGAGCGTCACAATCCTCAAGTGGTCCGGATCTGGCCAGTTGAAACCACTGCCCTGGGTGATCAGGATGCGCTCGGAGTCGAGCAGATCCAGCGCAAACTGCTGGTCGTCCTTGATCGGGTAGACGTCCGGGTCGAGCCGCGGAAAGACGTACAGCGCGCCCTTCGGCTCAACCACGCTGACACCCGGAATCTTGCGGAGCTCGCTCACGGCCGCGTCGCGCTGCTCCAGCAGGCGGCCGCCGGGCAGGATCAGCTCCTTGATGCTCTGATAGCCACCCAGCGCCACCTGGATGGCGTTCTGAGCGGGCACATTCGGGCACAGCCGCATCGAGCACAGCAGGGTGATGCCCTCCAGATAATCCCGTGCGCGTTCGAGCGGGCCGGTGA
>DATFFJ010000144.1:0-3610 GCA_035250065.1 Aeromicrobium sp.
GCTCGTGCGGCTTCACGCTGACCGGCGTGGCCCCGATCTATGAGCCGTACTGATGGACTTCCCCTACGGCGAGACGGTGACCATCGTCTCCACCACGACCACCACCGACCCCCTCGGCGACACGACCACCGAGACGGTCACTTACGAGTGGGGTCCGTGCGCCATCGCCCCGCGCTACGCCACCGAGTCGACTGACCCGCGTGTGGCGCCGCTGGTGGTCGGCAAGACGGTCTACGGCCCGCCGCTGCCCGCTGGCGTCACGCTCGACGCCGACGACACGCTGCTGATCGGCGGTGTCTCGTGGCAGGTCGAGGGGTTGCCCGAGGACTACACGGGCGAGGGGCGCAACCCGTTCACCGGCTGGGAGCCTGGGCTCGCGGTCAACGTGAAGCGGGCCGGCTGATGCCGAAGACGAAAGTCACCCTGAACTCCGCAGGCGTCGAGGCGATCCTGAAGTCTCTGACGATGCAGCGTGCGGTGAAGCTCAAGGCCGAGCAGGTCGCAACCAAGGTCCGCTCGCAAGGCATCACCGTTGGCGCCACCGAAGGCGGCGGCGAGATCCCGCTCCCGGTCGAGGTCGAGTCCGAAGTGACCGACCGCGCCAAGTCGAGGGTGAGCATCGCCCACCCAGCAGGACAGTCGGTCCAAGCGAAGTATGGCGCCTTGACCAAGGCTGCCGGCCAGTCCGGCCTTGACGTGAAGGGGGCGAAGTGACCACCTCCCCCGTGATCTTCGGCGACCCCGAGGCGCTGCTGATCGGCCACCTGGTGACCGCGTTCGCCGCCCGTACCGAAACCTACAAGGCGACGTCGGTAGGCATCGGATTCCCGGCCGCGTCCGGCTACCACGTACAGGTCGAGCTCGAGGTCGGCAACGCCGATGCCTACCCGGTGACCGAGCGGGCGCAGGTTCGCGTCAACTGCTGGGCGCCGAAGGGCAAGCGGTCGGACGTGAAGGATCTCGCCTCGCTGACGATGGCGCTGGTCAACTCCTACGACGGCGACGCTGAGGCGACCGGTGCTCATGTGATCGGCGGGCGCTCGGCGGTCATCCCTGACCCGGATTCCGGCTACCTCATGTGCTGGTTCCTCGCCCGCGTCAACCTCAAGGCGACTCTGCTCGCCTCCTGATCTGGCCGCCCCACGCGGTCTGAACTGCGCGCACTACATCCACCAATCTCCGAGGAGGAGAACCACATGGCTGGCAACCCGACCAATGCCGCGGTCTGGGGCGGCGCGGACGTCCTGATCGCCCCCATCGGCACCCCCATCCCAACCGGCAACGCAGCTTTCGGCGTCGGCTGGGAGTACGTCGGTCTGCTCGACGGCGGTCAGGGCTTCGAGGAGACCATCGAAACCGAGTCGACCGACCACGAGGCTTGGGGTTACGGCGTCATCGCCACGACCTACAAGGGCACGAAGGTCACCAAGACCTTCACCGCGCTCGAGGAGAACGCGACCGTCATGGGTCTCGTCTACGACACCGCGGGCATGACGTTCGATGACGTGGCCGGCACCTACTCCGGTGACCTCGCTGTCCGCGACAACACCGAGCGCGTGCTGGTCGCCTTCGTGACGACCTCGGGTGACACCGAGCGTCGGATGATCACGAAGAACTACGCGACCATCGCGGCCACCTCGGCGGGTTCGGAGTCGGAGGAGGCGCTTCAGTCGAAGGGCTTCACCGCGACGATCGTTCCCGACGCCAACCGGGTTCTGTACACCACCTACAAGGGGGCGAGCCTCTGATGAGCAAGACCAAGGTGCGCCTGCGGTTCCCGACCGTGGGCCAGAAGCGCGGTGACGTGATCGAGGTCGACAAGGAGCAGGCCGAGGCGCTGATCGCCAACGGCTCCGCTGTGTCGGTCAAGGATGCGACGCCGAAGCAGGACGCCAAGTCCTAACACGAGCGGCGGGCGGGGAGTTCTGCGCAGTTCGCCCCGCCCGTCTTTCACCCGAACTGCGCTAGTAGCACCCGGCATCCCGCATCTGACCGTCGATGTACCGCATGACCTCGGAGTCATCGGCGTTGTCGAACTCAGCTTGCAGGCCGCGACAGTTGCCGTCCTCGACGAACACGTCGACCCGTTGCTGCACGTCGGCCGGCACGTCCGGGTCGCTCGAGCAGGCACCGAGCAGGACGAGGGGCGCTGCCACCAGGAATCGCATCATCCGACCCACGATAGAAGGAACTGCGCTGATGAGTAACGAAACCCGTAAGGACGAAGCCAAGGGCGGAAGCGCCGCGACCGTGGAGTTTCGCGGCAACACCTTCGAGGTGTCCCGCGAGTACGACGACATGAGCGTCGACTTCATCGAGTCGCTTGAGGAGGGCAAGACCGTGGGCATCGTCCGCGGCGCTCTCGGGCCGACCCAGTGGCGAACCGTCAAGGGCATGAACTTGAAGATGCGCGACCTGTCCGAGCTGGCCGACAAGATCGCTGCGGCGATGGGCTTCGGTTCGGCGGGGGAATCTGCGGCCTCGTCCGACTGATCCGTGATCACGGTGATGCGGTCGAGGCCAGTTTGGCGTATCGGGGCATTGACTTCCGCGACCTGTGGCGGCGCGGTTCGGGCCTGACGTTGCGGCGCCTGATGGTGCTGCTCCGAGCCCTTCCCTACGACGCCCCCCTGTGGGCGGACTTGCAGCGCGAGCAGGAGAAGGCACTCAGGCCCACTCCCGAGCAGATCCGCGCGCGGGCTGAGCACTACGCACAACGAGCGAAGGAGGCGGGCTAATGGCGACGGTCGGATATGCCACCCTTGACGTGATCCCGTCCATGAAGGGTCTGCGCTCCCAACTCGAGCGTCAGGCCGGGGGCGACTTTGCCGCCGCTGGTCGCACGGGTGGCAAGAAGTACGGCGACGCTGCCGGCCGCGAGGCGGGCACGTCGTTCCGTAGCCGCTTCTCGGGTGCCATGAAGGGCTTCGCGCCGCTGGCCGGTATCGGTCTCGGAGCGGGTGTCGTGTCGCTGTTCAAGGATGCCGTCGCTGGGGCGTCGGACCTCGCGGAGACCGGCAACAAGATCAATGTCATCTTCGGGAGCGCCGCCAGCGAGATCGGCGCGTTTGCGACTGACGCGACACAGAACATTCTCCTCACCGAGCAGGCCGCCCTTGACGCGGCGGCCACCTTCGGCGTGTTCGGCAAGAGCGCCGGACTCAGCGGAGCGGATCTCGCGGGCTTCTCGACTGAACTAACCGCGTTAGCGTCGGACCTTTCGTCGTTCCACAACACATCCCCCGAGCAAGCGATCGAAGCCATCGGTTCGGCGCTGCGCGGAGAGGCCGAGCCCCTGCGTGCATACGGCGTGTTGCTCGACGACGCGACGCTCAAGCAGGAGGCGCTTGCTCAAGGGCTCATCGAGGACACCAAGGCGGCCCTGACCCCGGCGCAGAAGGTGATGGCCGCTTACGGGCAGGTTCTCGAGCAGACGACCGACGCGCAAGGCGACGCCGCGAACACCATCGACTCTCTCTCCAACCAGCAGAAGATCCTCAACAAGCAGTGGGAGGAGATGAAGACCCGGCTCGGCTCGGAGCTCCTGCCGGCGACAACGGCCTTCGTGTCCTTCCTCGCCTCCGACGCTCTCCCCGTGCTTGAGGATGCG
>DATFFJ010000145.1:0-7210 GCA_035250065.1 Aeromicrobium sp.
ACGGTCGCCGGGGTGGTCCTCAACTCGACACGGCGCGCGTTCACCGACGTGCAGGTGTACCCCGCGATCGCCAGGACACCCTTCGTCTCCCGCGGTGCAGCACGCGCCGCGATCACCGGCGGCGCGACCTACACCGGTGAACGCATCGAGGCTCCGACAGCGCTCGCCAAGCTGGGGACACTGCGCGCCGGCCAGTCGCGTCGGTTCACCCTGACCCTCCGGGCCGCGCAACTCGGGCTGTCGGGGGACGAGGGCGTGTATCCGCTCGGGATCCGCGTGGTGGCGACGGGCCCGGGTGGCGTCCGGTCGCCGACCCCGGTGGGCCGCGCGAACACCTTCCTGCCGCTGCGCGCCGGCACCGCCGACCTAGTTCTGAGGCCCGCGCCCACGACGGTCCTGTGGCCGTTCCTGCTGCCCGGAAAACGCGGAGCAAACAACGCACCCGCGAACACCGCCGAGCTCGCTGCGTCCATCGGCGCCCGAGGCCAGATGCGCAACCTGCTGGACCTCGCACGGTCCACACCGCGGCGCGGGTCGGATGTCGTTGTCGACCCGAGCCTTCTGCAGGCTCTGCACGCCATGCGTCACGAACCCGGTGATTCCGACGCTGCCGAGGCTCGCCGCGACACCGCGGACCGCTTCCTCGACGACCTCACCGATCTCGCCGAGGACTACAGCTGCGCCGCAGTGGGCTACGACCAGCCCGACGTCCTGGCCATCGCTGCGTCGCAGGCGGCTCCCGAGCTCAACAAGGTCGTCGACACGGCCACCGAGGGCACCTTGGACGCGCACGACATGTCCTGCTTGCGTATTGAATGGCCGTCGGCGCGCGGCGTGAATCGACCGACGTTGACTGCCCTGGGCCGCGGGGACGTTGAGGCCGTCGTCGTCAGCCCATGGGCGGTTCCCGATTGGGATGCGACTCACGGAAACCTGCTGGTTCGACGCACCAGGTCCGGCGAGTTGCCGCTGATCGTGAACGATCGGCTGGACGACGGCGTGCCAGGTGTTCCCAGCGCGCTGACTCTTCGGCAGTTGATCCTCAGCGAATCCGTCCTCACCGGCATGACGGCAGGCCGGGACGTCGCTGGCACGTCCACCGTCGTCATCGTCGACCCGCGATTCAATCCGGGGACGGTCCGGGGCCAACCCTTGGCCATCGCGTACGCATCTGGCGTGACCGACCCCAAGAACCTCGCCGCGAGTGTCGAGTCGCGTCGCACGCCTTACGCCGGCGTCGTGCCCGAGGAGGCCGAGGCGACGCCGGTGGCGCCGCGTCAGATCGAGGTGGCCGTCGACGCGGCGCACCTGGCCGAGTTGATCGAAGGCCTGCTGCTTGAGCCGTCCGCGCGTACTGAGCACGCGCAGTCGGTGGCGAGCCTCGTCAGCCAGCGCTGGCGGAGGCACCTCCCGACCGGCCTGAAGGCAGCTGAGGCAGTTTCCGACAAGCTCAATCGCGAGCTCGCGAACATCGCGGTCGAAGGGCCGGGCGCGCTGACCCTCTCCAGTTCCACCGGTCAATTCCCGCTCACCGTCCGCAACCAGTCACCGCACCGGGTGCGGGTGCACCTGGGCATCGAGTCGTCCGCTCCCGGAGTCCAGTTCAAGGCCCCGCGGACCGTCGACGTTGCCGCCGGCGAGAGTCGCACGGTCACCGTCGACGTCGACATGAAGTCCGAGTCGGGGACCACGGTCACGGCACGGCTCTCCGCAGCCAACGGACAAGAGTTCGGCGCGGCCACGGATTTCAACGTCCGCGCCAGCGGCGTAGGCGCCGCACTGTGGATCGCCATCGGGATTTCGATCATCTTCGTCGCCGTCGCGCTCATCCGGCGATTCGGTCGGCCGGGCCACCGGCCAGAGCATCCCACCCTGCCTCCGGGCGAATACGATGACTGAGCCCGGCAGCATCGCCCGCAACAGCGCGTGGATGGCGCTCGGCACGATCGTGTCCCGGATCACCGGCTTCGCCCGGCTCTACCTGCTCGCGTTCACCATCGGCACCCAGCTCGACGCCGACTTGTTCAACAACGCGAACACACTGCCGAACACGCTCTACATCCTCGTCGCCGGTGGCATCTTCAACGTCGTCCTCGTCCCGCAGATGGTGCGCGCGATGAAACGTGACGCCGATGGCGGCGAGGCGTACGTCAACCGGGTCATGACGCTCGGATTGCTGGTGCTCGCCGTGGCCACGCTCGCACTGCTCCTCGCGGTGCCGCTCATTCTGCACCTGGTGCCCGGCGGCCGGCTGTTCTCGCCCGGGTTTGAGCACCAGTACGAATCCGCCCGGCTCCTCATGTGGCTGTGCATGCCCCAGGTCTTCTTCTACGGAACGTTCGTCCTCCTCGGACAAGTGCTCAACTCTCGCGGCGTCTTCGGGCCGATGATGTGGGCACCCATCGCGAACAATCTGGTCGCCATCGCGACCCTCGGCAGCTACCTCGCCGCTTTCGGCAGCTCCGATGGCCGCGACGGGTTCTCCACCGGGCAGGCGCTCGTCTTGGGCGTCGGCTCGACGCTCGGCATCGCGACGCAGGCCGCGCTTCTCGTCCCGTACCTACGCCGAGCCGGGTTCCGCTTCCGCCCACGGTTCGACTTCCGCCACACCGGCCTTGGCCACACCCTGCGCCTCGGTGCGTGGACCCTGGGCTTCATCGTCGCGAACCAAGCGGCGTACATCGTCGTCCAGCGACTGGGCACGACAGCGACCCTGCACGGGGCGGCGACGGGTGAACGCGCGGCCGGCGCGACGGTGTACGAGATCGGCTACCTCGCGAGCCAGGTGCCACACGGCGTCATCACCGTCTCGCTGGCGACGGCAGTGATTCCGGCACTCTCCGCCCTGGCCGCCGACGACGCGCTCAGCGAGCTCGGCGAGCAGCTCGGGCGCGTCCTGCGCGTCGTCCTGGCCGTGATCGCTCCGCTGGCCGTGGCCGCCTCGATTCTTGGCCCGACGGCCATCCACGCAGTCGCTTTCGGCGCGATCCGGGCCAACGCGTACGCCATCGGATGGACCGTCGCAGCCTTCGCGCCGGCCATGGTCTTCTTCGCCGTCCACTACATGATGCTGCGCGGCTTCTACGCGATGGAGAACACCCGGACGCCCTTCCTCATTCAGCTCGCCGTTGCCGGCACCAACGTCATCATGGCGCTGGTGCTGACGTCGCTCGTCGGGCCGCAGAGCGTCTCGGTGGCGCTGGCCCTCGCGTTCGGCGCGTCGTACCTGGTCGGTGCGCTGCTCTCGGCCACCCTGCTGCCCGGGCCGGCCGTGTTCGGCCCGGAGATGCGACTGTTTCTCGTCCGTCTCGCCATCGCCTGCATCGGGGCGGCCTTGGTGATGCTGGCTGTCCTGACCGCCCTGCGGGCGTCCGGGGTGCCCGCCGACACGCCCGCACGCGCCCTCGGTCTGCTGGCGCTCGCCGGCCCGGCCGGCGCCGGGACGTACCTGCTCTTGGCGCGAGTCGTGGGCCTCAAAGAGTTGGCCTCCGTCGTGAGCGCCCTCCGCCGCCGGTCGTGACGCTGCACTCCACCACCTGCGACTTAGCATGAGAAGTGGAAGGGGTGGCCGATGAGTGAACGGCGAGCGCTGACGTCTGGCGTGGTGCTCGCCGATCGCTATGAGCTCCAGGACCAGGTCTCGGCTCGGCTCGGATCAGTCACCTGGCGAGCGCTCGACCTCATTCTCAACCGGAACGTCGGCGTTGAGCTGATCCCCAGTTCGGATCCGCGGGCGCCACACTTCCTGGAGGCAGCCCGCCGCTCGACCTTGGTCACGGACGCCCGGTTCCTCCGCGTCCTCGACCTCCTGGAGAACCAGCACGGCCACCACGCCGTCGTCCGGGAGTGGGCCAAGGCCTTCGGCCTCAACCAGGTGCTCGCACAGTCGCCGGTGCCCAGCCGCCGCGCCGCCCACATCGTCGCCGAGGTCGCCGCGGCCATCGCCCACGCCCACGAGCGTGGCCAGTACCACCGCCGGCTCACGCCTCATCACGTCCTGGTCAAGGAGTCCGGGGCCGTCCGCATCGTCGGCTTGGGCTTGGCGTCTGCCCTCGATCAACCGGACCACACCGAGTCCGCAGCCGACCTCGCGGCCTACGAGCAGGCCGATGTGCGCGCTTTGGGAAACCTGCTCTACGCGGCTCTCACCGGCCGATGGCCCGGCGGCGAGGTCGACGAGCTGCTGCCGGCTCCGTTCGAGCATGGGCGCACGCTGCGTCCGCGACAGGTCCGCGCCGGTGTCGCCCGTGAGGTGGACGAGATCTGCGATCGGATCCTGCCGGAGTTGGCCGGCCCGCACACGGCCGGACGGCTGTCGTCCGCCGAGGCGATCGCCCGGGCCCTCCGGTTGGTCGGCGACGACCCTCGCGATGCAGGCGGGCCCAAGACAGCCACCATGGCACCGGCGCGCGAATCACCGGATCTCCTCCGCGCCGACCCGGTGCTGGAGCCGGCCGGCCCGGCACCCGGGTTGACGGCCCGGCGTCGGCCGAAGTCGTACGAGCCCGCCCCGCCGACACGGATTGAGCGTGCGCAGGCGCTCGCCGCGGACGCGACTCGCGATGACCGCCGGTTCGTGATTGCCGGCGTACTCGGAGTCCTGTCGATCATCCTCGTCATCGCTGGGCTGGCCGTGCAGGGCGCCGGCGTCAATGTGATTCCATTCACCGGCGGGTCGGTTCGGACGCTTCCCCTTGAAGCGATCGACGACTTCGATCCCCAGGGGGACGAGTCCGAGAACCCGGATGACGCGAACCTCGCCATTGACGGCGATCCTGATACCGGCTGGCGGACCACGACGTACTTCAATCGTCCAGAGCTGGGTGGGCTGAAGGACGGCGTCGGTCTGGTGGTCGATCTCGGCGACACGCGGGAAGTCAGCCAGGTTCGTATCACCCTCGGCGACGACCCGACGACGGTGGAGCTCTATGGGTCGCGCAGCCAGACGTCGCCCCCCGAGCGCCTGGCCGGATTGACCAGGCTCGGCTCGGTGACCGCGAACGGCCGAACGGCGCGGTTCAGCCTGGACGACGGCACGGAGACGCGCTTCCTCGTCGTCTGGTTGACCGCCATACCTGAGGTCACCGATGGCAAGTTCCAGGGAGACATCCGCGAAATCGTGGTCCGCGGCAAGGCGTAACCGGCGGCGGAATGCTGAGCACATAAACTGCGTTGCACCACTGTGACGACCCCATCTGGTGGCACTGACAGAAGGCAACCATGACCGCATCCCCCACTTCGCACCCCTCTGACGTGCGCAACGTGATCATCATCGGATCGGGGCCGGCCGGCTACACCGCTGCCATCTACGCAGCCCGTGCCAACCTCCACCCGCTGGTGTTCGAAGGCTCTGTCACAGCCGGCGGCGCGCTCATGACCACGACCGACGTGGAGAACTTCCCGGGTTTTTCCGAGGGAATCATGGGACCCGACCTCATGGACAACCTGCGCAACCAGGCGCAGCGGTTCGGAGCAGAACTCGTCCCCGACGACGTGACCGCAGTGCACCTGGACGGCGACCTCAAGACGGTCACCACCTCCGACGGCACCTCACACACGGCCCACACGGTGATCCTTGCCATGGGCTCGGGGTACCGGAAGCTCGACATTCCCGACGAGGACCGCCTGTCCGGTCACGGGGTCAGCTGGTGTGCCACCTGCGACGGCTTCTTCTTCCGCGACCAGAACATCGTGGTGGTCGGCGGTGGCGACTCGGCGGTCGAGGAGGCGACGTTCCTGACGCGGTTCGCCAGCAAGGTAACCCTCGTCCACCGACGCGAAGAACTGCGAGCATCCAAGATCATGCAGGACCGCGCGTTCGCCAACGACAAGATCGAGTTCGCGTGGAACACCGAGGTCGTCGAGCTTCTCGGGAGCGATCGACTCGAGGGCGTCGTCCTGCGCGACACCCAGACCGGCGAGACCCGTCACCTGGACGCCACCGGCCTCTTCATCGCCATCGGCCACGACCCCCGGTCCGAGCTCATCAAGGGTCAGGTCGAGCTGGACGATGAGGGTTACGTCCTGGTGCAGCCCGGCTCGACGGCCACCAACCTGTCCGGGGTCTTCGCCGCCGGTGACCTCGTCGACCACACCTACCGCCAGGCCGTCACCGCCGCTGGCACCGGCTGTGCAGCAGCCCTTGACGCCGAGCGGTTCCTCGCCGACCTCGAACACGCAGCCTCATCCTGACCCGATCACACAGCACCACTTTCTAAGGGGAACTTCCATGGGTGCCATCAATGCCGTGACTGACGCCGACTTCGACGCCAAGGTGCTGCAAGCCGACCGTCCGGTCCTTGTCGACTTCTGGGCCGCATGGTGCGGACCCTGTCGCCAGCTCAACCCGATCCTTGAAGAGATCGCTTCCGAGCACGGGGACAAGATCGAGGTCGTGAAGATGGACGCCGACGCCAATCCGGTCACGCCGGCTGCGTATCGGGTGGTCGGTCTTCCGACGATGATCGTCTACAAGGGTGGCGAGCCGGTGCGTTCGATGGTGGGCGTGCGGCCGAAGTCGGCCATCCTGAACGAACTCGCCGAGTTCATCGCGTAGTTGTTATGGCGTTATAACGCTTTATCGACAAATAGACTAAGGCGAGCGGGCAGGCCGACCAGGGCGACGGGGATCCATGAGGTCGACGATCCGTTCCAAGTCTTCGACCGTCGCGAACTCGACGGTGATCTTGCCCTTGGAGCGGCCAAGGTCGACCCGGACCCTCGTGTCGAACCGGTCCGACAACCGCGCCGCCAGGTCGGCGAGCTTGGGCGCGTGAAGTCGGCCGCCCGGCCGGCGCGCCGACCGACGCACCGCCTCGGGCGACACCGTCACGATCTCCTCGAGGGCACGGACCGAGAGTCCTTCGGCCACGACTCTCTGGGCAAGTCGGTCCTGAATCTCCGGACTCGACACCGACACCAGGGCCCGGGCATGGCCCGCCGACAGGACACCCGCTGCGACGCGGCGCTGGACGGCCGGTGAGAGTCTCAGGAGCCGGAGCGTGTTGCTGATCTGCGGGCGGGAGCGACCGATCCGGTCGGCGAGTTCCTCGTGGGTGCAGCCGAAGTCATCCAGGAGCTGCTGATAGGCGGAGGCTTCCTCGAGTGGGTTCAGTTGCGAGCGGTGCAGGTTCTCCAGCAGCGCGTCACGGAGCATGGCGTCGTCGCCGGTCTGGCGCACGATGGCGGGGATCGTCTCCAGGCCCGCCTT
>DATFFJ010000146.1:0-12063 GCA_035250065.1 Aeromicrobium sp.
CCTGACGTCGTCGGTGGCCGCGGGGATCGCCGGCATCATCACCTCGATTGCGCAGTTCGCCCTGTTCTTCGGCGGCCGTCGGGACGGCGGCAACCCAATCGCGGCGCTTGCGCTCGCCTTCCTCGCGCCCTTGGCCGCGACGATCATCCAGCTCGCCATCTCGCGCACCCGTGAGTTCGACGCTGACGAAGACGGCGCGCGCCTCACCGGTGACCCACTGGCGCTGGCCTCGGCGTTGAACAAGCTCGAGATGGGCACCCAGGCCGCGCCCCTGCCCCAGGAGCAGCGCTTGGTCGACGTGTCGCACCAGATGATCGCCAACCCGTTCCGGGGCGGTGGCTTCGCCAAGCTCTTCGCCACCCACCCGCCGATGGACCAGCGCATTGCCCGCCTCCAGGCGATGGCGTACGGCAATGGGCGGCAAGGCGCCTGAATCTGCTGGTCAAGCCGGATGTGACATACCCCATGTACAGGCGATTCAGACAAGTGTCATACTTTCCGGAAGAGGCCACCGCGGCCTCATCCCAAGCACCAGCTTTCGGAGGTCCTTCGCATGACCGAAGCATTCATCTACGACGCCATCCGCACCCCGCGCGGCCGAGGCAAGAACACCGGCTCGCTGCATGAGGTCAAGCCGGTCTCGCTGTTGACCGGCCTGCTCGAGGAGTTGCCGAAGCGCAATCCGAGCATGGAGGCGAACGCCGTCGATGACGTCGTCCTCGGTGTGGTCTCGCCGGTCGGCGACCAAGGCGGCGACATCGCACGTACGTCGGTCCTCGCCGCGGGCTTCGGCGAGCAGGTTGCCGGCGTCCAGCTCAACCGCTTCTGCGCGTCCGGCCTCGAGGCGGTCAACCAGGCAGCGGCCCGCGTCAAGTCCGGCTGGGAAGACCTCATCATCGCCGGCGGCGTTGAATCGATGAGCCGCGTGCCGATGGGCTCCGACGGTGGCGCTTGGGCCATGGACCCACGCACCGCGTTCGACGCCTCCTTCGTGCCGCAGGGCATTGGCGCCGACCTCATCGCCACCATCGAGGGCTTCTCGCGCACCGACGTCGACACCTTCGCCGCCGAGTCCCAGGCGCGCGCATCCAAGGCCATCGCCAACGGCTACTTCGCCAACTCGGTCATTCCGGTCAAGGACCGCAACGGCGTGACGATCCTCGACCACGACGAGTTCGTCCGCGAGGGCACGACGGTCGAGAGCCTGAGCTCCCTCAAGCCGTCGTTCGAGTTCGTGGGCGAGATGGGCGGCTTCAACGCCGTCGCGCTCAACCGGTACTACGAGGTCGAGAAGATCAACCACGTTCACCACGCGGGCAACTCCTCCGGCATCGTCGACGGAGCCGCGCTCGTCCTGCTCGGCAACGAGCAAGCCGGCGAGAGGCACGGCCTGACGCCGCGTGCCCGGGTCGTCTCGACGGCGGTCATCGGCAGCGAGCCGACGATCATGCTCACCGGCCCGGCGCCCTCCTGCCGCAAGGCGCTGGACAAGGCCGGTCTCACGATCGAGGACATCGACCTGCTCGAGATCAACGAGGCCTTCGCCGCGGTTGCGCTGAAGCTGATGCGGGACCTCGGCGACTACCCGGCCGACCAGACCAACGTCAACGGCGGCGCCATCGCCATGGGCCACCCGCTGGGCGCCACCGGCGCGATGATCCTCGGCACGCTGGTCGACGAACTCGAGCGGCGCGAGAAGCGCTACGGCATGGCCACCCTCTGCGTCGGCGGCGGCATGGGCATTGCCACCATCGTCGAGCGCATCTGACCCACCCCAACCGATCGGTGGTTGAGGTGGCGATGACGTCGCCCTCGAAACCACACGGCTTCACAAGGAAATCGCATGACTGACGCTGTCAAGTACGACCTGTCCGACGGGATTGTCACCCTCACGATCGACGACCCGAACCAGAGCGCCAACACGATGAACGAGGCGTACCGCAACTCGATGGAGGCGGCGGTCAACCGGCTCGCCGACGAAGTGGCGGCCGACCCCGACTCGATCAAGGGCGTCATTGTCACCTCGGCAAAGAAGACCTTCTTCGCCGGTGGCGACCTCAAGCTGATGATGCAGTCCACCCCGGCTGACGCTGAGCGCGTCTTCGCCGAGGTGGAGTCGATCAAGGCCACGCTGCGCAAGCTCGAGACCATCGGCAAGCCTGTCGTCGCCGCCATCAACGGCGCTGCGCTCGGCGGCGGCCTCGAGATCGCGCTCGCCTGTCACCACCGCATCGCGGCCGACGGACGCTACGAGATCGGCCTGCCCGAGGTCACCCTCGGCCTGCTCCCCGGCGGCGGCGGCGTGACGCGCACGGTTCGCATGTTCGGCATCCAGGACGCCATCATGAACGTCCTCATCCAGGGTCCGCGCATGCAACCGGCCGTCGCCCAATCCAAGGGCCTGGTCCACGAGGTGGTCCCGGCCGATGAGCTCCTCAGCGCCGCCAAGGCCTGGATCGAATCGGTGCAGGGCGACGAGAACGCGGCGATCCAGCCGTGGGACGTCCAGGGCTACAAGATTCCGGGCGGCACCCCGAGCTCGCCGTCGCTCGCGGCCATCCTGCCCAGCTTCCCGGCCAACCTCGTCAAGCAGGTCAAGGGTGCCGACTTCAAGGCCCCCAAGGCGATCATGTCGGCGGCCGTGGAGGGCGCGCAGGTCGACTTCGACACCGCGTCGCGGATCGAGTCCCGCTACCTGACCGAACTCGTGGTCGGCCAGCAGTTCAAGAACATGACTCAGGCGTTCTTCTTCGACCTGTCGGCCATCAACGCCGGCAACTCGCGGCCTGAGGGCATCGAGCGCAAGCAGTTCCAGAAGGTCGGTGTCATCGGCGCCGGCATGATGGGCGCGGGCATCGCCTACGTCTCGGCCAAGGCCGGCATGGAGGTCGTCCTGAAGGACGTCAGCCTCGAGGCCGCCGAGAAGGGCAAGAGCTACAGCGCCGGCCTGCTGGCCAAGCAGCTGGAGAAGGGCCGCACGACGCAGGAGAAGGTCGACGAGTTCCTCGGCCGTATCAAGGCCACCGACAACTACGACGACCTCGAGGGTGTCGACATCGTCGTGGAAGCCGTGTTCGAGAACCAGGAGCTCAAGCACTCGGTGTTCGCCGAGCTCGAGCCGAAGGTCCTGCCGGACGCCCTGCTCGGTTCCAACACGTCGACGCTGCCGATCACCGGTCTTGCGGAGGGCGTCAGCCGTCCGGACGACTTCATCGGCATCCACTTCTTCAGCCCCGTCGACAAGATGATGCTCGTCGAGATCATCGCCGGGGAGAAGACCAACGACAAGACGATCGCTCACGCGCTCGACTACGTGCAGCAGATCAAGAAGATCCCGATCGTCGTCAACGACAGCCGTGGGTTCTTCACGTCGCGCGTCATCGGCCAGTTCATCGACGAGGGTCAGCGGATGCTCGCCGAGGGTGTCAGCCCGGTCGCGATCGACCGCGCCGCGACGCTGGCCGGATTCCCGACCGGCGTGCTGCAGATCAGCGACGAGCTGAACATGCAGCTGATGAAGAAGATCGCCGACAGCTTCAAGGAAGGCGTCGAGGCCGAGGGCGGCACCTACACGCCGACTCCGGGCACGCTCGTCGTGGAGAAGATGCTCGAGCTCGACCGTCCCGGCAAGCTGGCCGGCAAGGGCTTCTACGACTACGAAGACGGCAAGCGGGTCGGGCTGTGGCCGGGCCTGGCCGACGTCTTCCCGGTCGCCGACGAGCAGCCGCCGCTGGAGGACCTCAAGGACCGCCTGATCTTCTCGATGTCGATCGACACCGTGAACTGTCTGGCCGAGGGCGTGCTGCGCACGGTGCCGGATGCCAACATCGGCTCGATCTTCGGCATCGGCTTCCCGCCCATGCTCGGCGGCGCGATCCAGGCCATCAACGGCTGGGAAGGCGCGGACGGCGACATCGGACCGGCCGCCTTCGTCAAGCGTGCCGAGGAGCTCGCCGCCCAGTACGGCGAGCGCTTCAGCCCGCCGGCGCTCCTGCTGGAGAAGGCCAAGAACGGCGAGAAGTTCGCGTAAGCGCGAACTTCGTTCAGGGGTTGCCGCAGGCTCCGCAGTGGGGTGAGCCCACCCGGCGGGGCTGGCTGCAGGAGGCGCAGGCTGCGATGACCTCGCGGCCGCAGCCTTCGCAGTGAGGCGTGTCGCCGCGTACCGGATGTCCGCAGAACGGGCACTCTCCGTTCCGCACGCGTCGGCCGGGTATTCGGGCGGCCAGCCAGCGCTGCAGGCCGACGAACGCCGCAATCGTGGCGGCCGCACCCACCACCGAGAGCACGATGGGGCCGAGATCCAGCGGATCGATGTAGTCGGTGATGTAGTCGGTCGCGAAAACCAAGGCGGTGACGACCCCGGTACCCACCGCGGCGAAGGCAAGCGGCAGGAAACGGGACTGCCGCTTCCGTAGCACGTTGACCATGCGGAGCGAGGCGCCGAACCAGCCGAGGATGAAGCCGAGCCTGACGCCGGCGATGGCCCACTGCCGACTCGCGCTGAGGCGTTCCTGCTCGCGCTTCTGCTCGATCGCGCGGGCTTGGCGACCGAGATCCTCCGCGCGCGCCCGTGCCTTGTCTTCGGCGAGGCGAGCGGTCTCGAACTCGCGAAGTTCCCGCTGGTACTTCGCCTCGAGCTCCCCGGTCGGGTCGCCCTTGGCCAGTGCGATGTCGAGCGCATCCTTGGCCAAGCCGACTTCTGTCTCCGCGCGGTCGGCGCGGGCCACAGCCATCTCCTGAGCTTGCCACGCATCATCTTGTGCGTGCATGACTCGCTGTTCAGCCGGCGTCAGTTCCCAGGAACGCGACCCGCCGATCCAGTCGTCCACCTTCACGTAGAACCAGATGCTTCCGATCAGCAGGAATGCAGCGAGGACGAGCGCCAGGAACTTCTCACTCCTGGTGGACTCGACGTCTTCGATGTCAACGCGCGTGCTCATGGACGCATCTTGCGCCCTGTCGGCCCGACAGCGCTGGAGGTCGGACGTGTCGACGCGGCTAGAACTTCAGCGGAACGAACGTCTGTTCATGCATCGGCGGCCGGATGTAGTCGATCTTCGCCATGGTCGGGATCTCGACTTCGGGCGGCGTGACGTCGGTGTAGTCGAATTGGCTGAGCAAGTGGCTAATGCAGTTGAGCCGCGCGGCCCGCTTGTCGTCGGAGGGCACGACGTACCACGGCGCCTGCTTGATGTCGGTGTACTGGAACGTGGTGTCTTTCGCCATCGAGTACTTGACGTACAGCTCGTGCTCGGCCAGATCCATGTCGGACAGCTTCCAGCGCTTGAGCGGCTCGGCGTTGCGGGCGGCGAAGCGTGCCGTCTGCTCCTCGTAGGACACGCTGAACCAGTACTTGATGAGCTTGATGCCTGACCGCACGAGCATGCGCTCGAACTCCGGTGCCGAGCGCAGAAACTCCTGGTGCTCCTCCTCTGAGCAAAAGCCCATGACCCACTCGACGTTGGACCGGTTGTACCAACTGCGGTCGAAGAGGCACATCTCGCCGGCCGCCGGCAGATGAGCGATGTAGCGCTGGAAGTACCACTGCGTCCGCTCGCGCTCGGTGGGTTTGGGCAGCGCGATCACGCGTACCGTACGGGGGCTCGTGCGTTCGGTGATGCGCTTGATGACGCCGCCCTTGCCGGCCGACCCGCGGCCCTCGAAGATGACGGCGACGCGTTCGCCGGTCTCGGCGATCCAGTACTGCAGCTTGACCAGCTCGTTGTGCAGCCGCTCGATCTCGCGATCGTAGACCTCGGCCTTGAGCTTTCCCTTCTTGGTGTAGTTGTCGGGATCGCGGTCGTCACCGACGACTCGTTCCTCGTCTGCACCCTCGGGCAATGTCGTTGTCATGGAAACAAACCTCCAGCCGCGGCGTCACGCGCAATGCCGCGCCACGTGCGCCATCGTGGAGTACGGGTGCCTGAGGTGACAAGGGCCGCCGACCGCCCCGTTGGCACAATGACGCCATGCGTTTCCGCTCTCCCGGCGCCTTGGCCGTCGGCCTCGCCCTGGCAACTGCGTTCGCCACCGGATGCGAGCCGAGTGGCTCGCCCGAGACCCAGATCGAGTCGACCGCACCGCCGTCGCCGGAGGCGGTGCAGCAGCTCGTCGGCCCCGGCTGCGTCGCCTATGCCAAGAAGTACGCAACCGGGCCCGGATCGGTTGCGGCCATGGAGGATCAGCCGGCGGCCGAAGCGATCGAGGACCACCCGCTCCTTCGGCTGTTCGCCTCAGCGATCTCTGGCGAGTTGAACGAACGCGTCGATCTCACCCGGGAACTCGATTCCGGCGAGTTCACCATCTTCGCGCCGTCCGATGACGCCTTCCGCGCCAAGCTGCCGAAGCAGTGGACCCGGACTCTCGCCGAGCCTGGGAGCGCTGACGCGCTCACCGACGTGCTGTCCTTCCACCTCGTGGTCGGGCAGCGTGCGCCGGGTGAGCTGTCGGGCTCCCTGGAGACGCGGGGCGGGGAGAAGGTGACGATCGAGCGCGATGGCGACCGCATCCGCGTCGCGGACCAGGCCAACGTGGTGTGCGGCGGGCTTCGGACTGCCAACGCGACGATCTACCTGATCGACTCGGTCCTGATGCCGCCGTCGCGATCCACCCCGAGCGCCAGTCCGACACCCGCCGCGCCCTAGCCACCGCTTGCGCGCACGAAGGCCCCGCCAGAGTGTGGCGAGGCCTTGGTGGTTCGGGTGAGTTCAGAGCAGTCGCTTGCGTGCCACGAAGCTGCCCGCAGCCGAGACGACTGCCCCTCCCGCGAGGACCCAGGCGAGACTGAGACCGTTGCCGTCGGTGCCGCCGGCGTCGACGCGGGTCGGGCGCTTGACGCCGCCGTCGTCGTTGTCGGAGTCATCGTTGTCCCCGTCGTCATTGTCCGAATCGTCGTTGTCGCCGTCGTCGTTGTCGCCGCCGTCGTCATCGTCGTTGTCCGGGTTCGGCCCATCCTTGTCGTCTGGACTGTCGTCGTCGTTGTCGGGGTTCGGGCCGTCCTTGTCGTCCGGGCCATCCTGCGGTCCGGGATCATCAGCCGGGCCCACCTTGTCATCCGGGCCGTCCTGGGGTCCCGGCTCGGGCTCCGGATCTTCGGGTTGGGCGATGTCCAGATTCGGCAGCTTGACCGGGTCGGCCATCGCGGGTGCGGCACCCACTGCCAGGGCAGCTGCGGCCAGCGGGGCCGCCATCAGGGTGCGGGTTGTCTTGCTCATTACGTCTCCTTGTCTTTGACGGCCGCTCATCGGCCGTTCTGTCTGTATGAGGTTTGAAGCGGGGCGAACCTTGCAGGTTTCTTGACGTTGTTTTGAATGCATGCGCTGCAGGTCAGACGGCATGCGTGAACACGATCGTGTTCGCCGGATAGCCGGACGCCGTGCGCTCGCCGGCACAGGTGATGAGACTGAGCCGACGGCTCGTCGTCTCAGGCCACAGGCGCTCGTACGGCAGGTCTTCCTTGTCGGCGACGACCGTCGCCTCGACCTCGAACGTCACAGATCCACCGGTCGTGTCGACCTGCACGCGGTCCCCCGGCCGTAGCTCGTGCAATCGCGCGAACACGTCGTCGCCCTCGGGCCCGTGCACGTGCGCGACGATCACCGATGCGCCGACGGCGCCCGGTGGGGGTCCTTCGTCGTACCAGCCGATCTTCCCGTAGGGAGGCGTCTCCATCGCCCCGTCAGCCAACAGCCCGACCGGCTGCAATCCGCCGTCCACGTCGATGCGTGGAATGGACAGGCGCGTCGGTGTGTCGTCAGCCGTGGGCAAGGCCGCAGCCGGCGATTGCTGCTGCGTTGTCTGCGTCGGCTCCTGGGGGTCGCCCTGCGTCAGGACGACGAAGGCAAGAACGGCCAGGAGCGGAGCCAACGCCAATAGAAAGTTGAATCTCTTCACGCCGGTAGGAGGCGCGAGCCACCCGCAACCTTGCAGTTTTTCGCGCGCGGAGGGAAGGGCGGACTAGCGCCAGCCAAGTTCCGGCGCCACGAGTGTCACGATGCTCTCGAGGACGTGCGCGTTGTAGTCGACCCCCAATTGGTTGGGAACCGTCAGCAGGAGGGTGTCCGCCGCCGCGATCGCCTCGTCGCCGCGAAGCTGCTCGACCAACTCCTCGGGTTCGCCGGCGTAGCTGCGACCGAACACCGCCCGGAAGTTGTCGATGTGCCCGATCTGGTCGGAGGAGTCTCTGTCCCGGCCGAAGTACGCGCGATCCGTGTCGTTGACGATCGGGAAGATGCTGCGGCTCACGGACACTCGCGGCTCGCGCTCCCAGCCGGCGGCACTCCACCGGTCGCGGAACCTCTCAATCTGCTTGCGCTGCTGGACGTGGAACGGCTCGCCGGACTCGTCCTCCTTGAGCGTTGAGCTCATCAGGTTCACGCCGAGGTCGGCCGCCCATTCTGCGGTCGCGTTCGACCCGGCGCCCCACCAGATCCGGTCGCGCAGGCCGGGTGAGTGCGGCTCGATGCGCAGCAGGCCGGGCGGGTTGGGGAACATCGGCCGCGGGTTCGGCTGTGCGAACCCCTCGCCCTTGAGCAGCTCAAGGAAGACTTCGGCGTGCCGTCGCCCCATGTCGGCGTCGCTTTGGCCCTCGGGCGGCTCGAAGCCGAAGTAGCGCCAACCGTCGATGACCTGCTCGGGTGAGCCGCGGCTGATACCGAGCTGGAGCCGGCCGCCGGCAATCAGGTCGGCCGCGCCGGCGTCCTCGGCCATGTACAGCGGGTTCTCGTAGCGCATGTCGATGACGCCGGTGCCGATCTCGATGCTCGATGTCCGCGCCCCGATCGCGGCCAGCAGCGGGAACGGCGAGGCCAGCTGGCGGGCAAAGTGATGCACCCGGAAGTACGCTCCATCGGCTCCGACCTCCTCGGCGGCGATCGCCAGGTCGATGGACTGCAGCAGGACGTCCGAGGCGGTGCGGGCCACCGAGCCCGGGGTGGCCGACCAATGGCCAAACGACAGGAACCCGATCTTCTTCACGGTGGGGTAAAGCCCGAAACCCCCAGAAACATTCCTGTTGAAAGTGAAACTACCCTGCCTTGCTCAGGCGACGGCGACCTTGCTCAGGCGTCGCTGGCGCTCGACGGTCGCCAGGTAGAACGCCCAGCCAAACGCGAAGCTGGTGAAGAGCGTGGACACGAAGAACATCCACGGGCGAGCGATGCCGCGCCGGCGCCCATCGATGATCGTCATGAGTGGCAGCAGGATGACGTTGCCGATGGTGTAGTCCTGCCCGGCCGAGCCGGCGGCCGGATTGACGAACATGAGCTGCATGTACTGCGCCCAGCTGCCGTCCCCCCACAGGGGGTTGAAGAACGCGGTACCCGGCCCGTATTCGGTGACGAAGCGGATGTTGAACCACCAGCCCAGTGCAATCGACGCGACGCCAACCACGTAATAGACGGCTTCGAGCGTCGAGAGCGCTGGTCCTCCCTCGACACGTCTGAAGATGGCCGGATTGGAACGGACGATGAACCAGATGCAGAGAATGCCGAGGACGGCATGGACAATCAGAGACACCATGCGCCGAACTCTGCGCTGTCAGGCAAGTTTTGTCAATACTGACGAAACGCTGGGCCGACGGTGGCCAGCGCATCGCGGAACAGTTGGGCGAGTTCCGGCAACGATCGGTCCTTGCGCTCCAACCACACCTCCATCCCGGCGAACACAGCGGCGGCGATCGCCCGGGCAGCAACGGTGATGCCGAGCTCATCTGCGTCCGGATGGCGCTCGCGCAAGTGCTCGAGCAGGGCCCGCGCGAAGTCGGATTGCACCCGGCGCATGTGCTGCACGATCCGACTGGGGTCGAGAGCGCCGGCCCGCAAGTTGGCGATCTGCGTGACGGCATCGACGTCATAGGGGAATGCGAAAACCGCTGTGTTCACTGAGTCGATGACCGATTCATCCACCGGCCGCTCGGCAAGTGCGCGACGAAACCACTGCAGGCCCGAGTCATAGTCGGCGAACAGGAGGTCGTGCTTGGAACCGAAGTGGCGATAGAACGTCCGCAGGGTGACTCCGGCATCCGCGGCTATCTCTTCAGCCGTCGTGGCCTCGACCCCTTGGGCCAGGAAGCGCACCATGGCGGCATTGCGCAGGGCTTCCCGCGTGCGCTCTGAGCGGGCGGTCTGGGGTGCGGTGGGCATGGCACGAGCCTACGCCCTATCCATGTTTCGTCACTATTGACGAAACGGCGACGAGATGCGAGCGTTCGTGTCATGACTCAGTACGACGCGATCATCGTCGGCGCCGGACACAACGGGCTCGCCGCCGGTGTCCTGCTCCAGGAGGCCGGCCTGCGCACGGCGATTCTCGAGGCCAAGCGCTACGCCGGCGGGATGGCCTCGACGGTCGAGCTCTTTGACGGCTTCCACTTCGAGATTGCCGGGTCGCTGCAGTTCCCCACCTCCGCTGTGGTGAGCGAGGCTCTCGGGCTTGGCAATCTTCCGACGGTCGAGCTGGAGGTGATGTCGGTGTCGACGCGCGGGATCGGCGACACCCCGCTCGTCTACTACACCGACTTGCTCCAGCTCATGTCTCACCTTGAGGCCGATCACGGCAGTGAGGTCGTCATGGGCATGGCCGAGCTCGCCGCCTGGGCCGCCGCGCCGACTCGCGCCATGGGCCGGTTCGACGTCATGACGCCGCCGCGCACGGCCGAGGAAATGCTCGCCATGGCAGCCGATGACGCCGAGCGCCGCGCCATCCAGGAGATGTTGACCGCTTCGGCGAGCGACGTCATCGATCGCTTCATCCCAGACAAGGAGAAGCACGGCGCGCTGCGCGGCATGCTCGCCTTCCTCGCCTGCAACAGCCAGTACCGAGGTCCTGAGACCCCTGGCAGCGCCTACGGCTTCGCGTTCGGGTTTGCGGTCCCGGACGAGAGCGCCACGCTCATGACGAAGCTCGAAGGGGGCATCGGGACGCTCACCCGTCACTTGCAGAAGCGTTACGCCGATGCAGGGGGCGAACTCCATCTGGACACGGCCGTCACGGGCATCACGGCCGCGGGCGACCGAGTCACTGGGGTCAGCACTGACCGTGGCTCCTTCGCCGCGCCCGCTGTGGTCTCCAGTCTCGAGCCCGGACTCACCGTCGGCCTCGCCGGCAGCGCAGCGCCGGAGGAAGTCCGTGCTCGGGTCGAGGCCGTCGACCACCGCGGGAGCTACGTGCAGATGCACTTCGCCCTGGACGGCGTGCCCGAGTTCGCAGCGCCCTACGAGCTCCTCAACGATCCCAAGATGCAGGGCGCCATCGGCCTGTTCAACACTCCCGAGGAGCTCCAGCAGCAATACGAGGACTGTCGCCGCGGCATCGTGCCCGCCGACCCGGCAGTTGCCTTCCAGATTCCGTCAGCGCAGGATCCGACGCTCGCACCTCCCGGCAAGGCTGCGGCGTCGGCGTACTCGCTCTGGTTCCCAATCGAGGGTTCCGCCGCCGAGCCGCATGAGTACGCCCGGCTGAAGGCCGAGATGGGCCAACGTGTCATCGACAAGATCTGCCGGATCGCACCGACCTTCGAGCGCCTGATCCTCAAGCACACGACCTTCACGCCCAAGCACATGAGCACGATGTTCGGAGCCCCCGGTGGCGACTGGGCGCAGGGACTCATCCACCCTGAGCAGATGGGCGAGCACCGGCCGGGTCCGAGCGGCTGGCGCGACCTTCCTCTGGGCATCGATGGCCTGTATCTCGGCGGTGCCGGCTGCCATGGGGGACCGGGCATCACCTTCATTCCCGGCTACAACGCGGCCCAGGCGGTCTTGGCCGATCGGTCCGCCACTGGCTGAGCCGCCGTAAGGTGGCGCCATGGTCGTCGACATCGTGGTCCGCGGCGAGGCCGAGCAGCGGTACCCGGCCGAACGAGCCATCGTCACTCTGGCCGCCGCCGTCGAGATGGCTGGGAAGCAACAGGCGTACGACCACGCCGCTGCGGTGCAGCAATCCATAACGGCCCAACTGACTGAACTGGCCGACCGCGGCGCCGTCCTCGAGTGGTCGAGTGGACAGGTCAGTGTCTCCAGCCATCGACCTTGGCGCGACGACGGAGATCCCCCGCTGGCCGGG
>DATFFJ010000147.1:0-8266 GCA_035250065.1 Aeromicrobium sp.
ACCATGGCTAAGGCGAAGTTCGAGCGGACCAAGCCGCACATGAACATCGGCACCATCGGTCACATCGACCACGGTAAGACGACGCTGACCGCGGCGATCACCAAGGTGCTGCATGACAAGTACCCGGACCTCAACGAGGACTACGCGTTCGATCAGATCGACAAGGCGCCGGAAGAGAAGCAGCGCGGCATCACGATCTCGATCGCACACGTTGAGTACCAGACGGAGAACCGTCACTACGCGCACGTTGACTGCCCGGGTCACGCTGACTACGTCAAGAACATGATCACCGGCGCGGCCCAGATGGACGGTGCGATCCTCGTGGTCGCCGCCACCGACGGCCCGATGCCGCAGACCCGTGAGCACGTGCTGCTCGCCCGCCAGGTCGGCGTTCCGGCCATGGTCGTCGCGCTCAACAAGTGCGACATGGTCGACGACGAGGAGATCCTGGAGCTCGTCGAGCTCGAGGTCCGCGAGCTGCTCAACGAGCAGGAGTTCGACGGTGACAACGCGCCGATCGTGCGCACCGCGGCCCAGCCGGCTCTCGCCGGTGACGCCAAGTGGGGCGAAACCGTCGCCGAGCTGCTTCAGGCTGTCGACGAGTACATCCCGCTGCCGGAGCGCGACACCGACAAGCCGTTCCTCATGGCCATCGAGGATGTCTTCACGATCACCGGCCGTGGCACCGTTGTCACGGGCAAGATCGAGCGCGGCGTCATCAAGGTCAACGAGACCGTCGACATCGTCGGCATCCACCCGGACAAGCAGACCACCACGGTCACCGGCATCGAGATGTTCCGCAAGTTCCTCGACGAGGGCCAGGCGGGCGAGAACGTCGGCCTGCTCCTGCGTGGCACGAAGCGTGAGGACGTCGAGCGCGGCCAGGTCGTCATCGCACCGGGCACCACGACTCCGCACACGGAGTTCGAGGGTCAGGTCTACATCCTGTCCAAGGAAGAGGGCGGCCGTCACACGCCGTTCTTCAACAACTACCGTCCGCAGTTCTACGTCCGCACCACGGACGTGACAGGCGTCGTCACGCTGCCCGAGGGCACCGAGATGGTCATGCCGGGCGACAACACCGAGATCAGCGTCACCCTCATCCAGCCCATCGCGCTGGAAGAGGGCCAGCGGTTCGCCATCCGTGAGGGTGGCCGCACCGTCGGCGCCGGTCGGGTCACGAAGATCATCAAGTGACCTTCTGACACCTCGTACGAAACCCCCGGGATTTCCCGGGGGTTTCGTCATTTCTGGGTACCCCTGCGTCATGGGATCGATCCGGGTCGGGACGTCGGGGTGGATCTACCCGTTGTGGCGTGGTCGGTTCTACCCGAAGGACCTCCCGCAGAGGGCGTGGCTGAGCTACCTCGCCGAGCGCGTCGACGGCGTCGAGCTCAACGGCACGTTCTATTCGTTGAAGCGGCCGGCGGACTATCGCAGATGGGCCGACCAGGTCCCGCCTGATTTCGAGTTCGCCGTCAAGGGTGGGCGTTACATCACGCACCTCAAGCAGCTGAACGACATCGAGACAGCGCTGGCGAACTTCTTCGCTTCAGGCGTGCTGGCGCTGGGCGACCGCTTGGGCCCGGTCCTGTGGCAGTTGCCCAGCCGAACCCGGCTGAACGCGGGTCGGCTGGCGGCCTTCTTGGCGGCGCTGCCTCAGAGCACGGTGGCCGCCGCCGAGCTCGCTGAACAACACGACGAAAAAGTGGCAGACCCGCTCACGACGGCTGACGCTGACCGACCGCTCCGGCACGCGCTGGAGGTGCGGAATGAGACGTTCCGGGATCGTGCGGTCCTCGATCTTCTGCGACACCACGGGGTCGCGCTGGTCATGTCGCACTCGGCCGGTACGTTCCCGTACTTCGAGGAACTCACGTCGGACTTGGTCTACGTTCGCCTGCACGGAAGCCGCGCGCTGTACGGGGGCAGCTACAGCGATGCCGAACTCGCCGGGTGGGCGGGCAAGATCGAAACGTGGGCCACGACGCACGACGTCCGCGTCTACTTCGACAACGACACCGACGCCGAGGCGCCGGGTGACGCAGTGCGGCTTCGCCGGCAGCTCAGTCTGGATGCGAACCAGGCGGTGTAGCGCCGGCCGGCGACCGAATCCGGCCAGCACCTTCGGGCTCACGCGCACAGACGCTGCCGAAGGGCTGGCCGGTGGCGCCTCAGCGCTCTTCGGCGAGCCTGCTGGCCAGCACCGGAATCACGATCGCTGCTGCCACGACATGGAGTGCGGCCAACGTCCACGCCGTCGCCGTGTCGAAGTCCGGGCTGAGCTTCGGGATGGCGACGAAGTCCGGGACGATCGACAGCACGAGCAGCACGACGGTCGTGCGGACGAACGTCGAGCGTGGGCGCTTCGCCGTGCGCGCGAAGATGGCGGCGAGCCCGACGCCGATCAGCGAGAACACGAACGTGAGTTGGGTGAAACCGAGCAGTGGGATGGGGATCTCCGGCTTGGCCGGGTCGACGAATGAGACGCCGGCCTGCGCTGCGACGTAGGCGAGGGCGGTGACCACGACGCTGGCAGCGACGGCAGCGACGAGGCCGTGCTTCCATACGGATGCGGGCTTGGTGGTGGTGCTCTGGTCGGACATGGGACTCCCTCAGGTTGAGATCAGTGGCTTCGTGCCTTCATTCAGGCAACGAACGCCGCTCCTAGGATTCGACAACCGTCAGTGAGAATGTGGGATTCCCATTTCGTGCATCCGTTCATGTTCTTCGCGCTGGCGCATGCGCTCGGCAATGCGGGCCTGCACCTCGGGTCGGCGCAGCGGGGGAATGGTCTTCGGCGGGACTCGGCGGGCCGGAAGCTCATCCAGCAGGCGGGTCACGATGACGGCGATCTCCGAGGTCGCCTGCTCGACGGGCAGGCGTGAGGCTGGCGCTGCATTGCTGGCCACGCCCGTGACCTTGCGGACGAACTGAGCGGCGGCGGCCTCGATCTCATCGGCGGTGGCGGCCGGTTCAAGACCGCGCAGGGTGGTGATGTTGCGGCACATGCCGCGAGCCTACTTCGACCGTTCGGCCTCCGGTTCGGCAAAGACGACCGGGATCGCGGACTTCGTGCCGCCAGCGACGCGGGAGATGCCCTTGAGGATGATCTGGGCGCCGGGGACGCCACCGACGCTGTCCAGGGTCGTGTTGATGAGCCCGACGAGGCGCTCGATCGCGTCGCGCGCGGCCTTCACATCGTCTTGAGTCTCGGAGACCGTGGACAGGAGCTCGTTGATGTCATCGAGCAGGCCGGCGTCCACAGCCTCGCTGAGGGCCTCGATGAGGGGGCGCGCCGCGCGCAGCGTGAGGATCAGCTCCTCGAGCAGTTCCTCGGACTTGAGGGCCATGCGAGCTGAGGTGGCAACCGAATTCGCAGCGAGCGAGACCGAGGAGGTGACCAGGCTGTTCACGAGGGGGAGTGGCGACTGAACCATCGATACACCGTACCGTGAGACGTCCTCTGACCTGCGGCGATGCCCAGACCTCACGCCCGGGGTGTGCCCGATTTGTGTTCTTCCGGGGGCCTCTGACACACTTGTGCGGTTGCTCCGGCTGGATCGCTGGGGCACCGTTGGATCGGAACTCACGCCGGTCATGCCCAGCATCGGGCACAGCGGTGCCGAACCTGAGATTCACGCTGATCCGTAACGCGTTCGGCTCCGGCCGTTACCCACCTCGGATCCAACCACCAAATTCGAGATCGGATCTGTCTGTGCCCCTGCGGGCGCGACACGCCCGACCTCGGGGGTCGGCGGTGGGAGCGGCGGAAGCTGCTCCTGAGAGGGAGCTCAAGCAGGCCGCACCAGCGGCAAGACGTAAAGGACGAACCGACGCCATGGCGGGACAGAAGATCCGTATCCGGCTCAAGGCCTACGACCACGAGGTCATCGACTCCTCGGCGCGCAAGATCGTCGACACGGTGACCCGCACGGGCGCCAAGGTCGCTGGTCCGGTGCCACTGCCGACGGAGAAGAACGTGTTCTGCGTGATCCGTTCGCCCCACAAGTACAAGGACAGCCGCGAGCACTTCGAGATGCGCACCCACAAGCGGCTCATCGACATCATCGACCCGACGCCGAAGACCGTCGACTCGCTCATGCGGCTCGACCTGCCGGCCGGCGTCGACATCGAAATCAAGCTCTGAGAGGAACGCGAGCATGTCTGCCACCGCCACCGCACGCGGCCTTCTCGGCCGCAAGCTCGGCATGACCCAGGTCTGGGGCGCCGACAACCGCATCGTTCCGGTCACCGTCCTGGCCGCGGACACCAACGTCGTCACCCAGATCCGCACCGTCGAGACCGACGGCTACAGCGCCGTCCAGCTCGGCTTCGGCGAGATCGACGGCCGCAAGGTCAACAAGCCGCAGGCCGGGCACTTCGCCAAGGCCGGGGTGACCCCCCGTCGCAACCTGGTGGAGATCCGCACCGACGCCATCGGCGACTACACGCTCGGCCAGGAGGTTTCTCCGGAGATCTTCGCCGCCGGTGACCTCGTCGACGTCACGGCCACCAGCAAGGGCAAGGGCTTCGCCGGCGTCATGAAGCGCCACGGCTTCTCCGGCGTCGGCGCGTCGCACGGCGCGCACCGCAACCACCGCAAGCCCGGCTCCATCGGCGGCTGCGCCACGCCCGGCCGCGTGTTCAAGGGCCTCCGCATGGCCGGCCGCATGGGCACCGACACGGTGACCACCCAGAACCTGACCGTCCACGCGGTCGACGTCGAGAAGGGCGTCATCTTGGTCAAGGGCGCGGTGCCCGGACCCAAGGGCGCCCTCGTCGTCATCCGCAGTGCCGCGAAAGCTGGTGCATGACCATGACGAAAACAATCGACGTCGACCTGCCCGTCGACATCTTCGACGCCCAGGTCAACATCCCGCTGATCCATCAGGTCGTGGTGGCCCAGCTGGCCGCTGCTCGCCAGGGTTCGCACTCCACGCTTCGCCGGGGTGAGGTCGCCGGCGGCGGCCGGAAGCCGCACCGCCAGAAGGGCACCGGTCGCGCTCGCCAGGGCTCGAACCGTGCGCCGCAGATGACGGGTGGTGGCATCGTCCACGGCCCGAAGCCGCGTGACTACGACCAGCGCACCCCCAAGAAGGTCAAGGCCGCTGCCCTGCGCGGCGCCCTGTCCGACCGGGCTCGCAACGGCCGCCTGCACGTGGTCGAGTCGTTGGCCGGTGGCGAGGCGCCGTCCACCAAGACGGCCGTCGCCGCCCTCCGTGACATCACCACGCGTCCGCGGCTCCTCGTGGTCGTCGACCGTGACGATGTGCTGACCGCCAAGAGCCTGCGCAATGTCGCCGACGTCGAGTTGATTGTCTTCGACCAGCTGAATACCTACGACGTGCTCAAGAGCGACGACGTGGTGTTCACCAAGGCCGCGTTCGATGCCTTCGTGGCCGCGCGCTCGGCTGAAGGCGCCAAGACGGTCAAGTTGAGCAAGGCAATCGTCCCCGCTGAGCGCACCGCCGAGAAGAAGGCGAGCACCAAGTGACCGACATTCATCACCGCGACGTCCTCCTCGCCCCCGTGGTGAGCGAGAAGACGTACTCGCTGCTGGACGAGAACAAGTACACGTTCCTCGTTCACCCCGACGCGAACAAGACCGAGATCAAGATCGCCGTCGAGAAGATCTTCGGCGTCAAGGTCACGGCCGTGAACACGATCAACCGCAAGGGCAAGGCTCGCCGTACGCGAAACGGCACCGGCAAGCGCAAGGACACCAAGCGCGCCATCGTCAGCGTTGCCGTCGGCCAGAGCATCGACATCTTCTCGGCCCCGAACGTCTGAAGGACTGACTGAGACATGGCAATCCGCAAGTACAAGCCGACCACGCCGGGCCGTCGCGGCTCCAGCGTCGCCGACTTCGCTGAGATCACGCGTACGACGCCGGAGAAGTCCCTCGTCGAGCCGCTGCCCAAGAAGGGTGGCCGCAACAACCAGGGCCGGATCACCACCCGTCACCAGGGCGGTGGCCACAAGCGCGCGTACCGCGTCATCGACTTCAAGCGTTACGACAAGGACGGCGTGCCGGCCAAGGTCGCGCACATCGAGTACGACCCGAACCGCACCGCGCGCATCGCGCTGCTGCACTACGCCGACGGCGAGAAGCGCTACATCATCGCGCCGGAGGGCGTCGTCCAGGGCCAGCCGATCGAGGCTGGGCCGAACGCCGACATCAAGCCGGGCAACAACCTGCCGCTCCGCAACATCCCGGTCGGCACCACGGTCCACGCGATTGAGCTTCGGCCGGGCGGTGGCGCCAAGATGGGTCGCTCAGCCGGGGCGAAGGTCCAGCTCGTGGCCAAGGAAGGCTCGCGCGCTCAGCTGCGCCTCCCGTCCGGCGAGATGCGCTACGTCGACGTGCGCTGCCGGGCCACGGTGGGCGAGGTCGGCAACTCCGAGCAGTCCAACATCAACTGGGGCAAGGCTGGCCGCAACCGATGGAAGGGCAAGCGCCCGACTGTCCGTGGTGTCGCCATGAACCCGGTGGACCACCCGCACGGCGGCGGTGAAGGCAAGACCTCCGGCGGCCGTCACCCGGTCTCCCCATGGGGCAAGCCTGAGGGCCGTACGCGCAAGCGCAAGGCCAGCGACCAGATGATCGTCCGTCGCCGCAAGTCCGGAAAGCGTTGAGGTAGGAACAGATGCCACGCAGTCTGAAGAAGGGTCCCTTCGTGGACGACCACCTGCTCAAGAAGGTGGACGGCCAGAACGAGGCCGGGACCAAGACCGTGATCAAGACCTGGTCACGCCGTTCGATGATCCTCCCGTCGTTCATCGGTCACACCATTGCCGTGCACGACGGCCGCAAGCACGTGCCGGTGTTCATCACCGACGCCATGGTTGGGCACAAGCTCGGTGAGTTCGCCCCGACCCGCACGTTCCGCGGCCATGAGAAGGACGACCGGAAGGCGAAGCGTCGATGAGCACCGAAGCACGCCAGAACGTCAGCGCACGCCGTCAGCGCCTGCTCGGCGACGCCCCCGGCGCGTTCGCCGTGGCGAACCACGTCCGCGTGACCCCGCAGAAGGCCAAGCGCGTCGGTGACCTGATCCGCGGCGCCAACGCCACCGAGGCGATCGCCATGCTCAAGTTCCAGCCGCAGGCCGTGGCCGAGAACTTCGGCAAGCTGGTGGCGTCGGCCGTCGCCAATGCCGAGAGCACCGAGGACCTCAACGCCGAAACCCTGGTCATCAGCCAGGTCTACGTCGACGAGGGCCCGACCATGAAGCGCTGGCGCCCACGCGCCAAGGGTTCAGCCAACCGGGTCTTCAAGCGCACCAGTCACCTGACCGTGGTTGTCACGCCAGAGGGCCAGGCCCCGATCGTCCGGACCAAGGCGACCCCGGCAAAGCCGGCCAAGGCCGACGAGCCCACGGCTGCTGCCAAGAAGACGCCGGCCAAGAAGACGCCCGCGAAGAAGGCACCTGCCAAGAAGGCGCCTGCGAAGAAGGCACCTGCGAAGAAGGCGCCGGCCAAGAAGGCCCCCGCGAAGAAGGCTCCGGCCAAGAAGACCGCCAAGAAGGAGAGCTGACATGGGTCAGAAGATCAACCCGCACGGCTTCCGCCTCGGCATCTCGACCGACCACAAGAGCCGCTGGTACGCCGACAAGGCGTACAAGGAGTACGTCGGCGAGGACGTCAAGATCCGCAAGCTGCTGACCAAGGGCATGGACCGCGCCGGCATCAGCCGCGTGGAGATCGAGCGCACCCGTGACCGTGTGCGCGTCGACATCCACACCGCGCGTCCGGGCATCGTCATCGGCCGGCGCGGCGCCGAGGCCGACCGCATCCGCGGCGACCTGGAGAAGCTCACCGGCAAGCAGGTGCAGCTCAACATCCTCGAGGTCAAGGCCCCTGAGCTTGATGCTCAGCTCGTCGCGCAAGGCGTTGCCGAGCAGCTGTCCGGTCGTGTGCAGTTCCGCCGTGCCATGCGCAAGGCGATGCAGACGACCATGCGCTCGGGAGCCAAGGGCATCCGGATTCAGTGCTCGGGCCGCCTCGGCGGCGCCGAGATGAGCCGCTCGGAGTTCTACCGCGAGGGCCGCGTCCCGCTGCACACGTTGCGCGCCGACGTCGACTACGGGTTCTACGAGGCCAAGACGACCTTCGGGCGCATCGGTGTGAAGGTCTGGATCTACAAGGGCGAGGTCGCCGGCACCCGCGCCGAGCGTGAGGCCGAAGCGGCCAAGCGCACCGCAGCTCCTGGCACCCGCCGTCCGACCCGTGGCCAGCGTCCGGGTCGCGACGCTGCTCCGGC
>DATFFJ010000148.1:0-2499 GCA_035250065.1 Aeromicrobium sp.
CCCGCGCGCGAGGTTGCGCTCGACGTTCTCGACAACGACGATCGCGTCGTCGACCACAATGCCGATCGCCAGCACCAGACCGAAAAGCGTGAGCATGTTGAGCGAGAAGCCGAGTGCGAAAAGCACGGCGAGCGTGCCTATCAGCGACACCGGGATCGCTACGATGGGCACGATGGCCATGCGCCAGGATTGCAGGAAGACAATGATGACGATGACCACGAGCGCGATCGCCTCGAGGATTGTCTTGTAGACCTCGTTGATCGACTCGGCGATGAACTCGGTCGGGTTGTAGACGATGCTGTAGGCGAGGCCGGGCGGGAAATCCTTGGAGAGCTCGGCAATCGTCGACTGGATCTCCTGGGCGGCGGCGAGCGCGTTGGTGCCAGGCCGCTGGAAGATGCCGAGCGCCACTGCCGGCTTGCCGTTGAGATAGGAATTGGTGACGTAGTCCTTGGCGCCGAGCTCGATACGCGCAACGTCCTGCAGCGTGATCAGCCGTCCGTCCTCGGTGGACTTGACGATGACATAGCGGAAGTCGCGGGCATCGTCGAAACGGCCCTGCGTGGTGACGGTGTATTGGAAGGCCGTCTCGCTTTCGTTTGGCGGTGCGCCGATCGAGCCGCCGGAGACCTGCACGTTCTGCTCGCGCAGCGCCTGAACGATATCGCCCGACGTCATGCCGAGCGCGGAGAGCTTTTCAGGATCGAGCCATATGCGCAGCGAATATTCGCGCTCGCCGAAGATGATGAGATCGCCTACCCCGTCGAGGCGCAGCAGCACGTCGCGCACCCGCGAGCGCGCATAGTTGGAGACATAGAGCTGGTCGTATGTGTCGTCCGGCGACAGCATATGGATGACCATCATCAGGTCGGGCGAGCTTTTTTCGGTGGTGATGCCCTGACGGCGCACTTCCTCGGGCAGCCTCGGCTCGGCGATGGCGACGCGGTTCTGCACCAGCACCTGCGCCTGGTCGAGGTCGGTGCCGAGTTCGAAGGTAATGGTGAGCGCCATGGCGCCATCGCCCGACGAATAGGAGGACATGTAGAGCATGTTCTCGACGCCGTTGATCTCCTGCTCGATCGGGGTCGCGACGGTGGCCGCCACCGTCTCGGCGTCGGCGCCTGGATAGATGGCGCGCACGACGATGGTCGGCGGGGCGATCTCCGGATATTGGGCGACCGGAAGCTGGGTGTAGGCGATGCCGCCGACGAGGAGGAGAACGATCGACAGCACCGATGCGAAGATCGGGCGGTCGACGAAGAAGTGCGCGAACCTCATTGTGCGGCCCCGGCGACCTCGGCCGCCTCGGGCGGCAGGGTCGTGATCTCCGGCTTGACCTTCACGCCCGGCCTGATCCGCACCAGCCCGTTGACGATGACGGTCTCGTCGCCGGTAAGGCCCTCGCGGACGACGCGGTAGCCGTAGATGCGCGGGCCCGTGCGGACCGGCTTGGTGCTGACGTTGCCCTCGCCGTCGACAACATAGACGACGCGGCGGTCCTGGTCGGCGCCGATCGCCTCGTCGGGCAGCATGACGCCCTTGTACGGCAGCGAGCCCGGCACGTTGATGCGGCCGAACATTCCGGGCTGCAGCACGCCGTCAGGGTTCTCGAAACGGGCGCGCACGCGCATGGTGCCGGTGGCAGCGTCGATGCGGTTCTCGGCGAAGTCGAGCTTGCCCTTGAAGCTGGCGCCCTGGCGGTCTGCGATGCGGACCACGACGTCGAGGCCGCCCGCGCCCTCCTGCACGCTGCCGCCGCGCTGGCGTGCGTCGTTGGCGTAGGCGAGATAGATACGCTCGTCGAGGTCGAAGTAGAAATCGATCGGATCCTGCGTCACGATGGTGGTGAGCAGCGTCGCGTCGGACTGGACGAGATTGCCGACCGAGACGAGGCGGCGGTCGATGCGGCCTGAAATCGGCGCCCTGATCTCGGTGAATTCGAGGTCGAGGCTTGCCGTCCGCAGGGCCGCTTTGGCGCCTTGAATGCCTGCCTCGGCGGCAAGATATTCGCGCCGGCGGTCGTCAAGCGTAGCGGTCGGCAGGTTGCCGCTGTTGGCAAGTTCCTCGGCGCGCTGCAGCTGCATCTTGGAGAAGTCGACCAGGCTGGTGGCCGTATCGACCCGCGACTTGGCCGCGTCGTAGGCGGCCTGGTAGGGACGCCGGTCGATGGTGAAGAGCAGGTCGCCCTTCTTCACCATGGCGCCATCGGTGAAATGGACCTGGTCGAGATAGCCGTTGACGCGCGACCTGATCGCGACCTGGTCGACAGCCTCGAAGCGGCCGACGAACTCGTCGTCTTCGACAACCTCCCGCACGACCGGCTTTGCGGCGGTCACGACAGGCGGTTCCTGCTGGGCGAAGGCCTGCGCCGAGAACAACAGCCCGGCGAGAAAGCCGCTCTGGAAGACTAGCCGCCGAAACGCGAGTTTCGACACTGTTGCGGGGGAATAATCTTGCGGGCTCATATATCCCTCGTGACGCTCGTCCCCCGACTGCTCA
>DATFFJ010000149.1:0-9982 GCA_035250065.1 Aeromicrobium sp.
TTGCGTCGACGCGAAGGCAGCGCGGTTCGATCGACGCGTTCAGCGGTGCGCTGGCCGACCAGGTCATGGTGTGTGACGATGGCGAATCCTTCGCCGACCAGCCCCTCGGTCAGCTCGCCGCACAGCACCTCGACGCCGGCAACGTCGTTCTCGGCCAGCCACTCCCGGGTGCGCTGCTCTTGGCCATGGCCTGGCACGACGATGGCCACCCGTCGACCATCGGCGAGCCAATGCCGGACATCGACGATGGCCTGGTCGAGGTCACCGCGGTAGGCAGGCACGGGCCGAAGGACTGAATCTTCCAGCCCGAACGGCGCGACGCTGGTGACTGTCCTGCCCGCCAGCACGTCGTCGAGATCGTGGAAGGACGCCTCCGAGAGGTCGATCGGCGCTTCGGCCCCAGCCGATGCCGCGGCCCACGACGCCTGGAGAAACTCCTCGCTGGTGGCCACCAGATCGGCGGCTCGCGCGCGGATGCGCTCGGGGTCGCAGAGCAGGATGCGCGCGTCGGCGGGCAGGAGGTCGACCAACATCTCCATGCCGCTGGTGAGGACGGGCGCCAGCGACTCCATGCCCTCGACGGCATGGCCTTCGCTGATCTTCGTGAGCATCTCCCGGAGCCCCGGATTGCGCTCGGCACGTGCGGCTGCACGCTGACGCACTTCCTCAGTCAGCAGAAGCTCACGACAGGGCGGGGCCCACAGGGTTTGTCGGGCCTCGTTGGCCAAGGACCGCTGGTCCGCGACGGCGAACGGCCTGATCTGCTCCACCTCGTCGCCGAAGAACTCCACCCGCAGCGGATGCTCCTCGGTGGGCGGGAAGACATCGACGATGCCACCGCGGACGGCGAACTCACCACGCCGTTCGACCAAGTCGACGCGAACATACGCCGCATCGGCGAGTTGCTGGACGAGCGTGTCCAAGCCGAACTCGTCGCCGACGGCCAGGACGACTGGAGCCATGTCTGCCAGTCCGCGCACTTGGGGCTGCAGGAGAGAGCGCACCGGCGCAACGACGACACGCACCGGCGACGGATCGGCATGAACCAGCCGCCGAAGCACCGCGAGACGCCGTCCAACCGTGTCGGAGCGCGGTGAGAGTCGCTCGTGCGGCAATGTCTCCCACGCCGGGTAGAGCGCGACATCCGCCCCGGCGATGACGTCGCCCAGCTCGTCGACGAGGTCCTCGGCCTCGCGCGCGGTGGCCGTGACAACCAGGACCGGGGCGGGAGCATCTCCCGCCGGCGAGGCACGCTCAGCAAGCGCGGCAGCCGCGAACACCCGTGCACCGGCCGGCGCCTGCAGGTCGCCCTCGCCGAGCGCCGGCGCGACCCACGCCGTGAGGCTGGCCAGCGGGGGTTCGGTCATCGATTGAACGCTTGCTGGGTCGGCTCCAAACCCTTGCTGATCAGTGACTCGACCGCATCAGCCGCCTCGACGACGAGGAACGGAAGCTCCTGGCGTTCGGCTGCCGTGAATGACTTGAGCACGTGATCGTGAACCTCGGTGCTGCCGTGGGGACGACCTACGCCGACCCGGGCCCGGAAGAAGTCGCCAGTGCCGAGCGACTTGCGCAGGCTCTTCAGCCCGTTGTGGCCGTTGTCCCCGCCACCGAACTTGAGTCGCAGCTGTCCAAGGGCGATGTCGATCTCGTCATGGATGGCGATGATGTGTTCGGGCTCGATGTCGTAGTACTTGGCCAAGGTCGAGACGGCTCCCCCGCTCTCGTTCATGTACGAACGGGCGCGGGCGATCACCACCCGCTGGTCGGCGAGGCGACCCTCGACCACATCGGCCCGCTTCGACGGGTGGGCCTTGAACGCGGCGCCGACGCGTTCGGCGAGAACGTCGGCCACGAGGTAGCCGACGTTGTGACGGGTGTTGGCGTACGTCGGACCCGGATTCCCGAGCCCGACGATCAACCAGGTCACTCGCCCCCCTAGGCCTCGGGCTCAGCGTCCCCGGCGTCGGTGGCAGTCTCGCCCTCGGCCGGGGCCTCACCCTCGCCCTCGGCCTCGCCTTCACCTTCGCCTTCACCCTCGGCCGACTCCGGCTGGTCGTGTTCGATGCCGGCTTCTGCCTCGGCCTCGGCGAGCTCGGCCTCGACCTCCGCCTGGGTCGGCGCGGCCACGATGTTGATGATGAGGTGCTCCTCGTCGACGGCCAACGTGGCGCCGCTCGGAAGGATCAGGTCCTTTGCCAGCACCTGCGTGCCCACCTCGGCGCCCTCGATGGACACCTCGATGGACTCCGGGATATGCGTGGCTTCGGCCTCGAGGGCAACCGTGGCGTTCTCGGTAACGACGAGGGCCTCGGGCACCGCCTCGCCGGTCAGGTTGATCGGGACGTCGACGGTGACCTTCTGGCCCTTCTTCACGACCAGGAGATCGGCGTGCTCGATGAAGCCCTTGAGCGCGTCGCGCTGGACCTGCTTGGGGATGGCCAGCTGCGAGTCGCCGTCGAGTTCGACGCTCAGCAGCGCGTTGGCGCCGTGCTTGAGCGCCAGTGCGAGTTCGTGGCCCGGCAGCGTGATGTGGATGGGGTCGATGCCCGAGCCGTAGAGGACGGCAGGCACCTTGTCGGCGCGACGGATGCGGCGGGCAGCGCCCTTGCCGAACTCGGTGCGCGCCTCGGCGGCGATCTTGATCTCAGCCACGGGGGAGCTCCTGTGCAGTCTCGTTGTGTACGCGTGCTGCCTCAGGCGCTCGTCGATCACGGCGCGCACGCGCGCCCTCGCCGAGGCAACCTCGACAGGCTACCTCAGCCGCCCCCAGCTGCGGAAATCAGGCAAGAGCTGCTGGAGCGTCCTTCAGCTCGCCGCGCACCATCTCGGCCAGTTCCGCGTCGGGCTCGGTGTGACTGTGAACGGACTTCATGTGTGCGACGGCGGCCGACACGACTTCGTCGGGTTCCCCGATGATGGCCAGCGTGCAGCCGGATTCGCTGGGCACCTCGCGGCAGTCGACATATTGGCGTCCCATGGTGATCTCCTTCTCTTGGTGGTTGTGGGTGGTTCAGGACCGGTATTCCGGGTTCTCCCAGTCGAACCGCGTGCCGGCATTCCATTCCGACCGCTGGTTGCCGTAGCCCGGGATGCCGCCGGCGTCCTTGAGCGCCTTGGCCTGGTGCATGAGGTTCCACGTCATGAACGTGGTGTTGCGGTTGGTGAAATCGTTCTCTGGCCCGCCGCTGCCGGGGTCGAGGTAGGACGGGCCCGGTCCTGCCTCGCCGATCCAGCCGGCGTCGGCGTTTGGCGGGATGGTGTAGCCGATGTGCTGGAGGCTGTAGAGGACGTTCTGCGCGCAGTGCTTGATGCCGTCCTCATTGCCGGTGATGAGGCACCCGGCGACTCGTCCGTAGAACAGGTACTGACCCTTGTCGTTGAGCATCCCCGACAGCGCATAGAGACGCTCGATGATCTGCTTCGTCACGCTCGAGTTGTCGCCCAACCAGATGGGGCCACCCACGACGAGGATGTCCGAGGCGAGCACCCGCGGGTAGATCTCCGGCCAGGCATCTTGTTCCCATCCGTGTTCACGCATATCCGGGTACACACCGGTCGCAATCGGGTGGTCGATCGCCCGTAGGACCTCGACGTCCACGCCGTGCTTGCGCATGATGTCGGCCGAGGCTTCGATCAGGCCGCCGGTGTGGCTCATTTCCGGGCTCTTCTTCAGCGTGCAGTTGATGTACATCGCTCGCAGTCCACTGAAGTCCCATTCAGTCATGTCAACTTCCTGTTCTGTGTCAGTTCCGGGCCGTGTCAATTGCGGGCCAAGGCCAGGGCGTAGTCGCCGTCAGTCCACCAGCCGAGCGGGCGGAGGCCCGCGGCCACCAGCTCCGACTCGACGGTCAACCGCCGGAACTTCGCCGAGATCTCGGTACGGATGTCTTCGCCCGCACTCAGGTGGAGGATCACGTCGGCCGCCGGCAGGTTGACCGTCATGGGGCGCAAGGCCCGCAGGCGCATCTCGATCCACTCCTGTTCCGCGTCCCAGATCGCCACGTGCTCGAAGTCCTCCGGGACGAAGTCCCCGTCGAGTTCCCGATTGAGCACGCGCAACACATTTCGGTTGAACTCAGCGGTGACTCCGGCGGCATCGTCGTAGGCGGCAACCAATCGGCCTGGGTCCTTGACCAGGTCGACGCCGAGCAGGAAAGTCTCTCCCGGGCTCAGCGCCTGGGCGAGCCGGCCGAAGAACTCCGCCCGGTCGGTGGGCGCGAAGTTGCCAATCGTGCTGCCCAGGAATGCCACCAGTCGGCGGCCCGGAGTGGGGAGGTCGGACAGGTGGTGCTCGAAGTCGGCGACGACGGGATGGACCGGCAGCGTCGGACGCGTCCGCACCAGCTCGTCGAGCGCGCCGCGTAGGGCACCGGAGCTGACGTCGACCGGCACATAGGACTCGAGCTGGCCGGCTCGATCGAGCGCGTCGAGCAGGATCGTCGTCTTCTCCGAAGATCCTGATCCCAGTTCCAGAAGGACGTGCGCGTCGGCCACACGCACGATGTCATCGGCGTGCTGCGCAAGCAGCGCCCGCTCGGCTCGCGTCGGGTAGTACTCCGGCAGAAGGGTGATCTGGTCGAACAGGTCGCTTCCGCGGTCGTCATAGAAGTACTTGGGCGGAAGCCACCGTGGTGCCGCCGACAGCCCGCGCCGGACGTCCTCGATCAAGCCGTCGGTCAGGTCGCTCGATGTCAGGATGCGCGTGGTCATGCTGCCTCGCCCTGGGCGAGGCGCACGCCGGTGAGGGCCCAGCGTGCCGCCGGCGGGAAGAAGTTCCGGTACGGGATCCGGGCGTGGCCCGGTGGCGTGAGGGCACACCCGCCGCGCAGAACCATCTGGTTCGACATGAACTTGCCGTTGTACTCACCGACCGCACCGGCTGCGGGGTGGAAGCCCGGGTAGGGCAGGTACGCCGAGGATGTCCACTCCCAGCAGTCGCCCAGCAGCTGCCGCAGGCCGCGATCGGTCGGCCGAGCAGCCAGCGGGTGGAAGGAACGCTCCGACGCCTCCGGCGCAGCGGCGGCTACGGGCGGCTGCATTGAGGCGGCGTGCTCCCACTCGGCTTCGGTCGGCAGCCGGCGCCCGGCCCACGTCGCGTAGGCGTCGGCTTCGTAGTGGCTGACATGGCACACCGGGAGCCCCGGATTGACCGGCCACGTCCCATGCAAGGTGTGCTCCAGCCAGACGCCATCGGCATCTCGCCAATACAGCGGCGCTCGCCAGCCCTCCTCCTTGACCCGAGCCCAGCCGTCGGACAGCCACAGCTCGGGACGTTGGTAACCCCCATCAGCCATGAACTCCAGCCACTCAGCGTTTGTGACGAGCCGGTCCGCCAGCCGGTACGGAGCCAGCCACTCGGGGTGTCGCGGGAGCTCGTTGTCGAACGAGAACCCGACCCCGTCGTGCCCGATCTCGACCAGGCCGCCGTCGAAATCAACCCAGCCCATCTGGTCGGGCTGGGCTTGAACGGGCACCGAACCGCCGTACGCCGGCTGGAGGGGGTTGAGTGACAGAACATGCTTGATGTCCATGAGCAGGAGCTCTTGGTGCTGCTGCTCATGGTTGAACCCAAGTTCGATGAGCGGTCGAAGCTTGCCGAGCATGCCATCGTCGAGCCGCTCGATCAGGTCGCCGAAACGGGCATCGACGTTGTCCCGATACAGCCCGACATCGTGCGCTCCGGGACGGCTGATGACACCGCGCATGGGCCGGTCATACCGCGGCCCGACCGACTCGTAGTAGCTGTTGAACAGGAACCAGTACTGATCCTGGAAGGGGCTGAAGTTGGGCTCGTGCTCGGCCAGGAGGAACGTCTCGAAGAACCACGTCACGTGCGCCCGGTGCCATTTGGTGGGTGAAACGTCGGGCATCGACTGCACGGTTTGGTCTTCCGGCGACAGCGGCGCGGCGAGCTGCTCGGTGTAGGCACGCACGTCGGCATAGCGCCGCTGGAGGTCCGTTGCGGTTTCCATGTCTAGATGGTCTAACAGGAGGGGCCGACGGAATAGCCCAAATGCATTTCGGGGTCCTTACGGTCAAGCGGGCAGAAGGATGCGGAACCGACAGCCGGGTCCCGGTTCGAGGTTCTCGACGGAAACCTCACCGTGGTGGGCCTCCACGATGCCGCGCACAATGGCCAGCCCGAGGCCAGCGCCATGATTGTCGTCGGGGGTGCGCGCCGCCGATCCACGCCAACCCACCTCAAAGACCCGCTCCAGCTCGCCGTCTGGGATGCCGGAGCACTCGTCGGTCACCCAGAGCTCCACGCCTTCTGGGCTCGCCGTGGCGCTGATCTGGACCGAACCGTCCGACGGCGTATGCCGGATGCCGTTCATCAACAGGTTGGAGATGGCACGGCCCAGGGCGGCAGGGTCCGCGTTGATCCGCACTCCGCCGGGAATCTGGCCGCCGAGGCTGACGCCGCGGGCCCGAGCGACGGGGTCGGCACTGGCGATCGTCTCACTCACCAGATCACGCAGGTCGACCGGGACGAGCTGCGGGACCATCACCCCGGCATGCAGCGTGGAGAGCTCGAAGAGGTCGTCGACCATGGTCGCCATCCGGGTGGCGTCCCTCCGGATCTGGCGGTGGTAACGCTGGGGGTCCGACGCCATCCCGTCCTCCAACGCCTCGGTCATGGCGAGCAGGCCGGCCAGCGGCGTGCGCAAGTCATGCGAGACCCACGAGACAAGATCGCGTCGCGACTGGTCGAGGAGTCGTTCTCGCTCTCGGGACGCCGACAGCTCCTGCTCGGCCTCATGGAGCGCCTGCGTCAGGTCGCGGAACTCGGCCGGCACGCGCCGCGGGTCCTTGATGTCGGCACCAGAGCCGAGGCGGAGCACATTGGTGCGCACGGCGCTCGACCAGCGTCCAATGGCGACGCCGAGGCCGAGCGCGACGACGAGGGTCACCAGTGCGGCGACGCTTCCGACGTACGTCGCGACCGTGAGGTCGTGCGCGGAGATGAACATCTGCTGAGTGATGGCGATGAGCCCGACATAGGGCGCCACGACAGCAACCACGGCGAGGATTGCCAGGTGCCAGCGCAGAGAGCGCGCTCGCAGGAGCCAACTGGCCACGAACCCGGTGACACCGACGGCAAGCGCGGCGGTTGCAGCCACCGTGATGATGTCGACCTGGTCAGCCCACCTCACGACGCCGCCTGCGGCTCAGCGCGCGCCTGCCACAAGTAGCCGACACCCCACACCGTGAGCAACCGCACCGGGTGGGTCGGGTCCTGTTCGACCTTCTCGCGAAGCCGGCGCACGTGCACCGTCACCGTCGAGCGGTCACCGAACGACCACCCCCACACCCGCTCCAGCAGTTCGTCCCGCGAGAATGTCACGTCCGGATGGGCGACCAGGAAGCGCAGGAGGTCGTACTCGCGCGTGGTCAACGTCAGTTTCTCGCCGTCGAGCGTGACGGACCGGTGCGGGTGGTCGACCACGAGGTCACCGTCGGTCAGGATGTCCGCCATGGCCGGCACACGGCCGGACGTCCGCCGCAGCACGGACTCGACCCGCAGTGCCAGCTCACGCGGGCTGAACGGCTTCGTGACGTAGTCGTCGGCGCCGAGCTGAAGCCCGACGACGCGATCCATCTCGCTGCCCAGCGCCGTAAGCATGATGATGGGCACCTCACGGATCTGCCGGATCCGCCGGCATACCTCGAGCCCGTCGACGCCAGGGAGCATGAGGTCCAGCACCAGCAGGTCCGAGGGGTTCTTCGCCATCGCTTCGATGGCCGACTCGCCGTCGGCTGCCTCAGATACCTCGTGATGGTTGGCCCGGAGGTAGGTCGCCACCACCTCCCGGACGGTCGGGTCGTCATCGACGACAAGCACACTCGCCACCCCATGAGCGTACGGCGAAACGACCTGCCGAAGACCCGAGATCCTCGTTCAACGCCGACCCGTCACGGCTCTGTAAGAAGTCCGATCCCGTCAGCGGTTGCGCTTGCGGGACTTGCGCTGTTGCTTGGCCTTCTGACGGGCCTTGTTCTTCGCGTTCGCCTGTCGCCGGGCCGCGGCCTCGCTGGCGGTCTCGGAGGGAGCCTCAGCGACGTACTCCGCATCGCCGGTCTCCGACGGTGCCGAATAGGCCAGCTGCTGCTGCCTCCGGCCACCGTCCAGGCCCTTGGCCTGAAGGTGTGCCTCGGCGCCGACTTCAGGGGCCCCCGCAGCCGGCGCCGCCTCAATCTGAACGTCGAGGTTGAACAGGAAGCCGACCGATTCCTCGGCAATGCCGTCCATCATCGCGGTGAACAGGTCGAAGCCCTCGCGCTGGTACTCCACCAAGGGATCGCGCTGGCTGTACGCACGCAGGCCGATGCCCTCACGCAGGTAGTCCATCTCGTAGAGATGCTCGCGCCACTTTCGGTCGAGCACGCTGAGGACGACACGGCGCTCCAGCTCGCGCATGATTGGCGCGCCGAGCTCCTCCTCGCGCCGGGCGTAGGCGGCAAGCGCGTCGTCGAAAACGAGTTGCAGCAGGTGTTCGCGGGACAGCGCCTCGCGTCCGCCGGCCTCGCCCTCGACGCGCTCGACGGGGAGCGAGATCGGATAGAGCGTGCCCAATGCGGTCCAGAGCTGCTCGAGGTCCCACTCCTCCGGGAACCCCTCGGTGGCGCCGGTGACATACGCCTGCGTGACCTCGCCGATCATCGTGCGAACCCAGTCCTGCAGGTCCTCGCCCTCAAGCACCTTGCGACGCTCGGCGTAGATGACCTCGCGCTGGCGACTCATGACGTCGTCGAACTTGAGGATGTTCTTGCGGCTCTCGAAGTTCTGCGACTCGACTTGCGCCTGAGCGGAGGCGATCGCACCGGTGACCCGCTTGTTCTCGATCGGGACGTCGTCCGGGATCTTCATCGTCTGCAAGACCCAATTGACCCAGTCGGCCTTGAACAGCCGCATGAGGTCGTCCTCAAGAGACAGGTAGAAGCGGGATTCGCCCGGGTCGCCCTGACGGCCGGAACGACCGCGCAACTGGTTGTCGATGCGCCGGGACTCGTGCCGCTCGGTACCGATGACCGCCAGCCCGCCGACCGCGGTCACCTCATCGTGCTCGGCCGCCACCTGCTTCTCGATTCGCTCGAGCGTGGCCGGCCAGGCCGCCTCGTAGGCGTCGGAGTCCTCGATCGGATCGAGGCCCTGCTTGCGGAGCTCCTGGTCAGCCAGGAACTCGACGCTGCCGCCAAGCATGATGTCGGTGCCGCGGCCGGCCATGTTGGTGGCCACGGTGACCGCCCCCTTGTGCCCGGCCATGGCGACGATCGCCGCCTCCCGCTCGTGCTGCTTGGCGTTGAGGACCTCGTGCACGATGCCGCGCTTGCGCAGCAGCTTGGACAGGTGCTCGCTCTTCTCGACGCTGGTCGTGCCCACCAGGATCGGCTGGCCCTTGCCATGCCGCTCGGCGATGTCCTCGACGACAGCCTCGAATTTGGCGTCCTCGGTCCGGTAGACGAGGTCGGGCTGGTCGATGCGGACGACCGGCTGGTTCGTCGGGATGGGAACCACGCCGAGCTTGTAGATCTTGTCGAACTCTGCCGCCTCGGTCATGGCCGTACCCGTCATGCCGGCGAGCTTGCGGTAGAGCCGGAAATAGTTCTGCAGGGTGATGGTCGCGAGCGTCTGGTACTCCTCGCGGATTCGCACGTTCTCCTTGGCCTCGATCGCCTGGTGGAGGCCCTCGTTGTAGCGGCGACCCTCGAGAATGCGGCCCGTGTGCTCGTCGACGATGAGAACGCCGCCGTCGATCACGACGTACTCCTTGTCGCGCCGGAACAGCTCCTTGGCCTTGATGGCGTTGTTCAGGAAGCTGATCAGCGGGGTGTTGACCGCGTCGTAGAGATTGTCGATGCCGAGTTCCTTCTCGACTCGATCGATACCTTCCTCGGTGACGGCGATCGTGCGCTTCTTTTCGTCGACCTCGTAGTGCTCGTCGCGCATCATCCGCCCGACGATCTGCGAGAAGCGGCC
>DATFFJ010000150.1:0-9003 GCA_035250065.1 Aeromicrobium sp.
TCACCGTCGACGCCACCTACATTCGCGGCGTTCCGCCGGTCGTCAACGAGTTCGCGTCCGCAGAGGCCTTGAGATCCGCGGTCGAGTCCGCAGTCGGGCGGGAGGGCGTCGCCACCACGCTGCAAAGCCTGGGTGGCGAGGACTTCGGCTGGTACCTCGAGACCGTGCCGGGTGCGATGGGCCGGTTGGGCACCCGTACCCCCGGAGGGCCGACGCACGATCTCCATCAGGGAACCTTCGAGGCCGACGAGCGCGCCGTCCCGGTGGGCGCGGCCGTTCTGGCGCATGTTGCGCTGGCCCCGCTCTGAGCTGGTTGGCCTGATCCGGTAGGAAGGACGAATGTCGAGAATGCCCCGACGTGCAGGTGTGATCTGCCCGCCCCGCTTGGTGTGCACGGCTCTCGTGGGCGCGGCCTTGGTGCTGGCCGGCTGTGGCCGGGCTCCGGACGAGGAGCCGGTGCTGACCCCGGTCGACACACTCTGCAAGGTGGCCTCGGGCGACGGACCCAAAGTCGGCATGGCCTACGACGTCGGCGGGCGCAATGACCGCGGGATCAACGACGCGGCCTTTGAGGGCTTGTCGGAGGCTGTTGACGAGCTGAAAGCCACCTGCCTTGAGGGTGAGGCCGCTGACGGTGAGCAGGAAGCTGCCCGTGTCGATCGGCTGCGCAACTTCGCCGACAACGGTGCGACCGTGATCGTCGCCATCGGAACCCGATACGTGCGGGCAGTCGACACCGTTTCCCGGTCGTACCCGGAGATCCAGTTCGCATTGATCGACGCGACCGCGCCCAAACGCGAGTTCGGCCGCAACGTCGCTGTCCTGAACTTCGTCCCGCAAGAGGCCGGGTTCCTGGCCGGCGTCGCAGCGGCCGTCAAGACGAAATCCGGCCGGGTGGGATTCATCGGCGCGCCGCCGGACAACGTGCTTGAGCCGGCCGAACCCTATGAAGCCGGCTTCCGCGCCGGCGTGGAGGCGGCCGGTGGTGACAACTCCGGCGCTGACGCGCCGCGGGAGGCGGGAACACGGGCGGAGACGGGGGTGGAGGTCTTTGCCAAGCGTCTGCAGCGCGACACCCCCGCCCCGGGCAAGCCCGACGGCGCGAACAAGACCGCGAAAACCATGTTCGAGGAGGACGGCGTTGACGTCGTGTTCGGGTCGCCGGGCGTCTCGCAGCGTGCACTTTTCAATGCCGCTCGAGGCGCTGAGGACCAGACCTGGGTCATCGGCATCGGCGCCGACCAGTTCCAGTCGGCGACCGAGGACCAGAAGCCGCACATCCTCACCTCGATCGTCAAGCGATTCGACACCGTGACCTACGACTTCATCGAGTCGGTGGCCGAGGGCAAGCCCATGACCGGCCGTCAGGTGTTCGGGGTGGACGAAGACGGCCTCGATTTCGTCACCTCCGGCGATTTCCTGACGAGCAGGAACGTCGCCGTGATCGACGGCTTCAAGGATCGTCTCGAATCGGGCAACCTCGAGGCCCCGGACAGCCTCGACTGACCGCGTTACTCCGAAACTGGTTCGGATGATCGCGTTGCTGCGCAACGCTTCAATCCGCCCCCACGCCCTGCGGGCGCGGGAGGTGCCCCCAAGTCGCTCGGACCGATCGCCCGCAAGCGGTCGTCGGCCTCTCCCCCACGCCCACAGGGCGCGGGAGGTACCCCCAGCGCGGGTCGGATAAGTTTGAGATCATGCGGGTTCTGAACGACCGCCGAGAAATCGCTGCGGCCGAAGGCACCGAACTGGGCGTCAGCGAATGGGTGCAAGTCACTCAGGAGCGCATCAACTTCTTCGCCGACGCCACCGGGGACCGGCAGTGGATTCACATCGACCCGGAGCGCGCCACCGAGGGTCCGTTCGGGACCACCGTCGCCCATGGTTACCTGACATTGTCGATGCTGCCCTTCCTCAGCGCGCAGGTGTTCGCCTTCGCCGGCGACGTGGCCCGCGTCAACTACGGCATCAACCGGGTCCGATTCATCGCGCCGGTCCTGGTCAACTCGAAGGTGCGCAACCGGGTGGAAATGCTCAAGGTTCGCGACACGGCCAAAGGCCAGCAGGTCACCCTCCGCCACACCATCGAGATCAAGGGCAGTGACAAGCCGGCATGCATCGCCGAGACGGTGACGCTGCTGATGGACGCCGACAGCTGATGAGCAGCCGGTGATCGCGCTTCTCGTCGGCCTGCGCGGATTGTCCGCGGTCCTCATCGTTCTTTCCGAGCTCGCCGGGGCCGGAATCATGCCTGCCGAGTTCGGTTCTGGCCTCGACCAGATCGGCCTGATGATCTTCGTCGTCACGTCCGGATTCGTGCACGCGATTCGCTACGCCCACGACGAATCGCATCGGTTCGCATTGGCGGATTACGTCAAGGCGCGCGCCCTGCATGTCCTGCCGCTCTACTACCTGGCCATCGTCGCCTCGCTCGCCGTCTCAGGCTGGTGGGACGAGTGGCCGTACCGCTTCGAGTCCGTCACCGAGGTGGTGCGCGCGCTCGCGCTTGTCGAAGCCCCCGGACAGCTCTGGATCGTCCCGGTCTACCTGCAGTGCTGTGTCGTATTCCTCGCGGCATGGTGGATGTGGTCGCGCGGATGGTCGGTCTGGTCGCTTGCGGTGCTCGCTGGTGTGTCGACCATCCCCGCCTTCCTGGGCTGGTATCCAGAGTCCGGACATGCCTTGAGCGTCGTACTCCCGTACTTCCTGGTGGGCGTGGGACTCGGCCTCGCGTGGCCTCATTCCCTTGAGCCGTTCGCAGTGCGCCATCTGGGTGCGGTGTCGGTTCTCGGTGGGCTGTCGTTCATCGTCGTCTGCATCAACATGCCGGCCATCCGCGCGGCGCGTGGCTGGACGTTCGGCGAGACGGTCGTTGCGTCGACCTGGCTGGATCCGTTCAGTGCGATCGCCGTGATCGCGCTCGTCTTCGCCACGGCGGCCCGGCCTATTGCGCTGGCGGTGCTGGGCGCCGCGCCGCTGCTCGTGCTCGGCCAGTTCTGGTACACGGTCTACCTTGTGACGCCGGTTCTCGTGGCGCTGCTTCCGCACTAGACCGCCCTTGGGGATATCGCCTGACGGGCTGCGCAGCCGTTAGGCTCTGCGGATGACGTCTGGGCTCGGGGGCGGCGCCCCCCGTTCGGTCGTCGCCTTCTTCGAAGATCGCCTCGACGCGTGGCGGACCGGCACGCGTGAGGGCCAGGGGTACGTCTTCACCCTGCTGGCGGCTGCGTCACTGCTGATATTCACGGTGTCCTTTTTCTCTCCCATCACCCTGCCCGTCTCGCTGTTCGCCATACCGCTCGTCATTGGCGGGCTGACCATGCACGCTCGACCGCTGGCGTGGCTCGTCGGCGTCGAAGGTGTGCTCGTCTTGATCTCGCTCGCGCTCACATCGCATGTGACGTCCTGGGCGTTCCAGCAGTCGATCAACGTCACGGTCGTCGCGGTCGTCGCCCTCATCGTGGTGGTGTGGGGGCGCGGAAACCGGTCGGGCCTCCTGGGCCGTCTCGGCGAATCCATGCTCATGGAGCTCAACCAGCGGCTCAGGGCGCAGGGCGTGGTTCCGCGGCTGCCCGAGGGCTGGTCCACTGAATCGGTTCTGCGCTCGGCCGGCGGGGCCAAGTTCGCTGGCGACTTCTTCATCGCACATCTCCATGAAGATGGCGACACCCTGGAAATTGTGCTCGTCGACGTCTCGGGCAAAGGCGTGGGTGCCGGCACCAAGTCCCTGCAATTCTCTGGCGCCCTGGGCGGACTCATCGGCACGATGGCGCCGGTCGAGCTGTTCGATGCCGCCAACGAGTTCCTACTTCGGCAGGACTGGGTCTTCTCCTTCGCCACTGCCGTCAACGTGCGGGTCGACCTCCGTACCGGGGCGTTCCTCATCACCAGCGCCGGGCATCCGCCGGTGCTCCGGTGGAACCGGGTGTGGTCCACGTGGGACCTCGACGACGCGCGCGGAATGGCGCTTGGCATCGTCAAGGACCCGCAGTTCCGGCAGTCGAAAGGCGTCATCGGCCCGGGCGAAGCCCTCATGCTTTACACCGACGGCGTGGTCGAATCACGCGATCACGACGTCGATGCCGGGGTGGACTTCCTGCGCACGTCTGCCGCGCAGCAGGTCCGTGACGGGTTCGCCGGCGCAGCGGAGCGGATTGTCGATGCGATTGAAGGTGACGACGACGATCGCGCCGTTCTCATCCTTTACCGGGAGAAGGCCTAGTCTGCCCGCACTCCGGGGCGTGGGAACTGGGAGCGCATGGCCAGGTCCCAGCCGCGGTCGCCGAGCATCTTGCGGGTGGCGATCGAGGCCGGCGCGGACAGTGTGACCGTGTAGCGCGGCTTGGGGTGGCTCTTGGTGAGCGCCTTCTCGACGACCTTGGCGACTGCTTCCGGCGGGCCACCGAACCTCGCCATCGGGCCGGCGTAGGCGTCGGTCGTCGCCTTGGCGACCGCCCGATTGAACCGCGCGTAGGGTCCCTCGGTCTCGAGGTCCATCGATGACAGCGCCGCTTCGTCGAAGTTCGTGGTGATGAGGCCGGGTTCGATCAAGACGACATGGATGCCGAAACCGCTGACCTCGTAGCGCAGGGCATCGGAGAATGCCTCCACCGCGTACTTGCTGGCGTGATACGCACCGCCGCCCGGAAACGTGAGCTTGCCACCCATCGACCCGATGTTGACGATGCGGCCGCGACCCTGGGAGCGCATGGCCGGCAAAACGAGCTGGCTCAGCCGCACCAGGCCGAAGACGTTCGTCTCGAACTCGCGCCGGATGTCATCGACATCCAGGGTCTCGACGGCGCCGGAGAGGGAATAGCCGGCGTTGTTGACCAGAGCGTCGATCTGACCGGCTTCGGCCAGCACCGCGTCGACGGCACCAGACATCGATGCGTCATCCGTCACGTCCAAGGCGAGGTGTTTGCAGCCGGTGAGCTCCGCGAGCGTCTCGGGTCGGCGGGCGGTCGCATAAACCGTCCAGCCGTTCCGAGCCAGCCGCTCCGCCGTGGCCTTGCCGATGCCGGAGGAGCAGCCGGTGATCAGGACCGTTCGGGTTGTAGCCATGGGCCTGACTTTAGGCCCCGTCAGTGCGCGTGTCCGCCCATCCCCTCAGGTGCCCGGGAGGGAATTACGAGCGCCAAAACGATGATGCCGATCGAGAGCAGGGCGCCGGTGATGAACGCCCATTGGGTCCCGCCGATCGCGGCTTGGGCCGCCGTCGCGCCGTCGTGGCTCAGGGTTGCGGCGCGCCACGACATCACCGTCACGACGACGGCCGTGCCGATTGCACCGGCGACCTGCTGGGTGGTGCCGAGCAGCGAGCTCGCGTGCGAATACAGGTGCTCGGGTACCGAGTTCAGGCTGAGCGTGAAGATCGGCGTGAACAGCGCCGCGAGCCCGGCCATGAAGAAAACGTGCGCGGTCAGGATGACCGCGATCGGGGTCGTGGCATCCACTTGAGTGAGTGCGCCCAGCGCGGCCGTCACGGCGATTGCGCCGGGGACGATCAGCGGCCGGGCGCCGAACTCGTCGAAGAAACGGCCGATGCGCGGGCCGGAGAGGCCCATCGCCAGCCCGCCGGGGATCATCAGGAGCCCCGTTTCGAGCGAGGTGAGCCCGCGCAACTCCTGCAGGTAGATGGGCAGCACGATCATGCTGCCCATGAAGCCCATGAACGCCACCGCCATGAGCAGCAGCCCGAGGGTAAAGGTGCTGTGGCGCAAAGTGCGCAGGTCGAGCAGCGGGTTGTCGATGCGCTGCAGGATGACCTGCCGCCAGACGAACAGGGCGACCACGATGGAGCCCGCTCCTACGAACCACAGCGGGTGCACCGACACGTGACGGCCGAACAGGTCGAGGGCCACGCTCGGCCCGCCCACCAGGCTGAGCCCGTAGACGGCGGTGCCGAAGCCCAGTGCCGAGATGACGATGCTCGAGATGTCGACGCTGTGCACACGGACCTCACCGACGTTGGTGAGCCTTCGCAGGCCGGCGACGAGCATGCCCAGGGAGATCGGCAGGACGAATCCGAAAAGCCAGCGCCACGACGTGAACTGGAGCACGACTCCGGAGACCGCCGGGCCGAGCGCCGGCGCCACCGAGATCGCCATGACCACGCGGCCCATGATGCGTCCGCGGTCGTGCTCGGGGACGACCTCCATCAGCGTGGTCATCAGCAGCGGCATCATGACAGCGGTACCCGCGGCCTGGACGATGCGACCGGCGATGAGCAGCCAGAACACAGGAGCGACCGCCGCGATCGCTGTACCGACGGAGAAGACGATCATGGCGAGCCCGTACGCCTGACGTGTCGTGACGCGCTGCAGGAACCAGCCGGTGACGGGGATGACGACGGCCATCGTCAGCATGAACGCGGTCGAGAGCCACTGTGCCGCGCGGGCGTCCACGGCGAACTCGCCCATGAGCCGCGGGATCGCATTCATCATGATCGTCTCGTTGAGGATGACCACGAAGGTTGCGGCGACCAGCCAAGCCACGACGCCGTAATCGGCCTTCATCTTCGCGGCGGATGCGGCGGCCGCCTCGTCGACGGTGATAGCGGGCGCGTCAGTCATGTTCGGATCCTTGAGTCTCTTTTGAGGGGCTTGTCGCTAACACCACGAGTGGGATGCCGCAGATACGACAACGGTCTTCAACCTATGTGTCGGCGCCGACATTCCCGAAGCGAGTTTCGGAGTCGGCGAGGCCGCCGGCAGGGGCCCGGTCAGCCGGGGCGCCGCTGTCGAACTATCCGCGAAGTCAGGGCCGAGCGGTTGCGGTGACGGTCCCTGTCTCGTTGCCATCCACCGACACCGAGTACGTCTCGCCGGACTTGATGCGATCGGACATCAGGACACGCGATCCGGCTTTGGTTGCGGTGAAGCTGGCCACGACGCCGCCCTGGGTGTCCTTCAGTTCGACCTTGCCCGGCGAGCCCAGCGAAAGCGTCACCTCATCTGGTGTCTTGGCGGTACCGACCACGTCGATCGCGTTCTTGCCGGCTTTGCCGATCGTGACGACGCCGCCGGTGATGGTTGCCGTGCCCTTCGAGTCGATGCCGTCTCCGCCGGCGTCGACGTTCACGGTGCCGCCGCTGATCGTCAGCGCGACGCCCTCCTCGACCACCTTCGCGGCGCCTGGGGCGGCGTCGGCGCCGCTACTGGTCTTGACGCCGTCGTTGATGGCCGTGACTGACACTGTTCCGCCGCTCACCGCGACCACCGGGGCCTTGACGCCGTCGTCGGATTTTGTGACATCCACCGTTCCGCCGGTGACGTCGATGGATCCTTCGGCAGACACCCCGTCGGACACGGCTTCGATCGTCGCGGCGCCTCCGTCGAACCGCAGCCAACCGAGTTCGCCGGGGGTGTCCCCGTTCGACTTCAAGCCATCGCCTCCGGCGGTGACCGACAGCGTGCCGTCATCGACGACGAGGTAGTCCTTGCCGCCGATGGCATCGTCGACGGCGTCGACCGCGACGGTCCCGGCGAGGATCACCAAGCCGTCCTTGCTGGCGATGCCGTCGTTGCTCTCGCCGTTGACGGTGAGGGAGCCAGTTCCGGCGATCGTCAGGTCGGCCCCCGAGTACAGGGTGGCGGTCGGCGCGTCTGGTTTCTCATCGTCCGCGCTGGCCGCGGCGGCGTCGGAGAGCGTGTTCTTCGCCCCGTCAGCCAGGATCACAACGGCCTCGTCAGCGGCGGTGACGACCAGCGGTGACGTCGAGGCGGACTCGATGTCAACGCCGTCAAGGACAAGCTTGACCTTGCCGTCGCCCTCGCTGTTGACGTCTACCTGGCCGTCGCTCAACGAGCCGGACAGGAGGTACGTTCCAGCCTCGCTGATCGTGATGACGTCGCCCTTGACTGTCGCTCCGTCACCGGTGACCTTGCTGGAGCCATCGGCGAGCTTGATGGTCGTGGCGTCGGACCTGTCGTAGTCGCCGTCGTCAGCCTTCGCGTGCGTCTTGGCGATCTCCGGCGCGGCAGGCTTCTCGGAGCCGCCGTCGGTGCCGTCGGCGTCGTCGGCTGCCTGAGAACAGCCGGCCGCGGTCAGCAAGACGAGTGCAAGGGCCGCTGAGGGGACACGAAGCGGGAGGGTGGCGCTGGTCATGGTCGAATCGTGCCAGTTTGACGCCGAAGACGTCCCGAAGATCACCACTTTCTCGGCTCTGGCCAGTGAGGCTCGCTTGAGCGTCGGCGATCGCCCGCAAGGCTCTCCGGAGCCGTCCGGCTTGGCCGGCGGCGAACGCAAGCGGAAGCTTGCTTGGGCTGTCGCCGATCGGGCGAAGCCCGACCGTCGGCGACAATTCAGTACCGAGCGGACGACGGTCCCTAGATGGGGCGGCTGCGCCGCCGGAGCGGGGCCCATGAGTGCAGGCGTCCGCTCTGCGAGCGGACGACGGGACTCGAACCCGCAACATTCTGCTTGGAAGGCAGAGACTCTAGCCATTGAGCTACGTCCGCGATGCTGCCGAAGCAGCCGCACCATCGTAGCGACCTTCGTCAGTCGAGGCGGATGTCGGCTGCCGCCGCGGTTTGCTCGGCCGCGAACAGGTCGCGCTCCTGCTCCGCCCAGATGTCCCACCACTTCTCGTAGGTCTCGCCGTCCCGCGCCATCGCGCGTGCGCGGCGGACCTCGGTGGGCGCATCGAGCCAGATCAGGTACGACAGGTACGGGCGAATGATGCGGGAGCCGCTCCCGCACCCATCGAGGATCAGCACGCCGCCTGGCTCGATGGCGATGTCCTCGCCGGGCTCGTCGGAACCCCATTCCCAGCGCGGGGTCCGACCGGCTTGGCCGATGGCGATCGGCTCCAACACATCCCGAACGACAACCGGCGGGGCGTCGGCCAGGCTGTGCCAGCCGCGGTAGATGTGGTCAAGATGAAGTATCTGGGCGCCGAGTCGGGGGCCTACTTCTCGGGCCAGGTCCGTCTTCCCAGCCCCACTGGGGCCATCGATCGCGACGACCGTTGTCTTCCCGCAGTGTGGCCTCGCGGCTGCG
>DATFFJ010000151.1:0-3575 GCA_035250065.1 Aeromicrobium sp.
CCTTGGGCACGAGCAGGGACTGCTTGGAGTCGTAGTACGACGTGGAGAAGTCGAGGTTCTTCTGGCGCTCCGGGGTGATCGTCATGGCGCTGGCCGCAAGATCACACTGACCGGCATTGAGTGCCTGGCCGCTCTGCAGGCCGTCGAAGGACGAGTCCCTGATCGCGAGCTTGAGCTTGAGCCCGTCGGCGACGGCTTGGACGATGTCGACATCGAAGCCCTTGAACCCGCTCGGGGCCGACTTGTCGAAGTCCTCGAAGGGCGGGTACGGGACGTCCGAGCAGACCGTGAGCGTGCCCGGCTTGACGAGTGCGGCATCCGATGCCGACGGCGCACCTTCCTTGCTTCCGCCGCAGGAAGCGAGCGCGAGAGCGGTGATGGCAACGGCCGCAGCGGCCTTGAGGCTCCGGTTCATACGCGAACCCTAGCCGCAGGCCCTGGTCCTTGCTGGCTGTCGCTCATCCAGAACGCGTGCTGTGCATCCTGATCGCCTCCTGCTGGCGGCGTCTCTCGGCCAGCGGAGTGACCGTGGCACCGATCGGCGGCAGATGGTCGACCGGCACTTCGTGGGCGTTTCGGCTCGGCTGGCCGAGCAGGTGCGCAAGCGCGCGACGTGGATTGGCAATTCCGAATGGCGACAGGTACATGATGAACTCCCCCGGCGAACGCTCCCCAACGCTCTACTCCCAACGTGCGCCCATCACCGGCCCAACGTCAATGCTCAAGCCAAACTGTTTACCGGAACGTCACAGATCAGAACAGACCCGGCTGCTCCAACTCGAGCAGTGCCCGCTTGCGGTCGATGCCGCCGGCATAGCCGGTGAGCTTGCCGCCACTGCCGATGACGCGGTGGCAGGGAACCACGATGGGCAGTGGGTTGGACGCGTTGGCGACGCCGACGGCTCGTGAGATGACCGGTTCGTAACCCAGCCGGCGGGCGATGTCGCCATACGTCGCCGTTTCGCCGTAGGGGATGCGACGCAGTTCGGCCCAGACCTTCTTCTGGAACTCAGAACCCTCGCTGGCGAGCGGAAGGTCGAACTCGGTCCGCCTGCCGTCGAAGTACTCGCTCAGCTGCCGTTCGGCCTCGTCGAGCACAGGATCGTCCGCACGCTGGCCCCGCGGGTGCGCGTCGAAGTCGATGGCTGTCAGCAGCCCGGCCTGTGCGTGCAGGCGCAGCCCGCCGAGCGGCGTGTCCATCCACCGGGTCGTCATGCCTCCATCATGACCCGGGGGTCCGACGGATCAGAGCGCTGCGGCGATGGCACCCACGATCACGCCGCCCACCAGCGGGAACCCGGCGTTGATCCAGGTGAGCCGATTGGGCCGCGGATCGAAGAATCCGTTCTGGGCCACAACAGCTCCCATTGCGATGCCGACGAGCGCGCCGCGGCAGAGACCGAAGCCGAGGTCGCCATCGCGAACCCAGAACTCCACCACATACGCGACGATCAGCGAAACGACGAACGTGGCGGCAAGCGGACCCACCGGTGGCTTGGCCGGAGCGCCCGACATGTCGATTCCCATGTCTGCGGCCCACGGCTTCTGGAACAGGAAGGAATACCAGATCGCGCCCAGGGCGAAGAATGCGATGCCGCCGATCAGGACAGCGAGGTACGAGAAGTTTTCCATGGCTTGAGTATGGCCCGGTGCAAGGACAAAGTGACGGCATGAACGACGCGATCTTCACCCTCACCGACGCCGCGACCGTCGTCACCGGCCTGATGGCCGGCGTCTATTTCATCTACGCGGTTGCGATCATGCCCGGCCTGCGACGCCTCGACGACGACGGGTTCGTCGCCGCGTTCCAGTCGACCGATCGGGCGATCATCAACCCGATCTTCCTGGTCGCGTTCTTTGCACCCGCGGTGTTGTGCGGGATCGCCGCGTTCACCGAGCACGGTGAACCGGGCTACCGCTGGCTCGTGGCGGCGCTGGTCCTCAACGCCGCAATCGTCGTCGTCACGATGGCCGTCAACGTGCCGCTCAACGACGCGCTCAAGGCCCGCGGTGACGTGTCCGGGCCGGATGCGGCCGCGGCGCGCCAGGCATTTCGTGAGGGACGTTGGGTTGCATGGAACTGGTTCCGCACGGGCGCCAACGTCGGGGCGCTGGTCTGCCTGACCCTCGTCAGCTGAGCCCAGCCGCGGCCATCACGCCGAGGTACGCAGCGCTCCGGGAGCAACAACGGCCCGCCCGACGATGTCATCCCCCGCCGGATGCTCAACCAGAGCGACGACCCGGCTCGTCAAGAACCGGCCCGTTCGCACGGGCGTACCACTGCGCGTCACCTCAGCCACGGTCACGAATCCGCGACCAGTCTCGATCTCAACTCGCCGGCCATTGCGGGTCGCGATGATCTCGTACGTGCGCGTGCCGCCGTCGGCGTCGACGACGATCTCGACACGATCTCCGCGCATGGGTGTCGGTTACCCGGAACCACCGAGAAATAAGCGGTGATAATGAGAACGGCCCGCCCTGCGGGCGGGCCGTTCTCATTTGTAGCCCCGACGGGATTCGAACCCGCGCTACCGCCTTGAGAGGGCGGCGTGCTAGGCCACTACACAACGGGGCCAACGGCCGTGAGGCCGAGTGAAACCCTACAAGAGCGGCCTGTTGTGCTCGGCGAGGGTTCCGCTGGGGTACTAGGACTCGAACCTAGAACAACTGAACCAGAATCAGCCGTGTTGCCAATTACACCATACCCCATGGGGGTATCAGAGCAGCTGCCCTGAAACCGAGGGACGACTTTACCGGAAGCGCCCGAAGCATCCCAATCGGGCGTCAGGCCGCGTCGCGCAAGCGCTGGAGGGTCTTGTCCCGGCCGAGAATCTCCAATGATTCGAACAACGGCGGCGATATCCGGCTTCCGGTCACGGCGACGCGGACCGGTCCGAAGGCCAGCCGCGGTTTGAGTCCGAGCTCGTCGATGAGCGCGGCACGGAGCGCGGCCTCGATGGACTCGGTCGTCCACTCACCGGCGCCTTCCAACGCCGCCAAGGCACTGTTGACCACGTTCCGTCCGGCGTCGTCCAAAGCCACCTCGTCCGGGATCGTCACGTCCTCGACGAACAGGAACCGCGTCATCTCCGGAGCCTCGGTGAGGACCGCGATCCGCTCTTGGATGAGTGGCACGACTGGCGCCAAGTCGGCGGCTGAGATGTCGATACCGGCAGCCGCGTAGTACGGGATCAACCGGTCGGCGAGGTCGCCGGGCGCCAGCATTCGAATGTGGTCACCGTTGATCGCGTTGCACTTCTTGGCGTCGAACCGAGCGGGGTTCGGGTTCACCCGCGAGATGTCGAACGCCTCGACCATCTCATCGAGGGTGAACACATCGCGGTCGTCGGCGATGGCCCAGCCAAGCAGCGCGAGGTAGTTAAGAAGAGCTTCGGGCAGGAACCCATTCTCGCGATAGCCGAGCAGGTTCGACTCGGGATCGCGCTTGGACAGCTTCCGGTTTCCCTCACCCATGACGTACGGCAGATGGCCGAATTCGGGAGTCGATCCATTGCCCACACCGATCTGGGCGAACGCCTCGTACAGTGCGATCTGCCGCGGCGTCGACGACAGCA
>DATFFJ010000152.1:0-2375 GCA_035250065.1 Aeromicrobium sp.
GTTCCTGGGCATCCAGGGTCCGCTCGACAGCGCCGACGCGACTGCCATCCGTGCAGCCTCGACGGCGAGCGCGACCGGCATCCTGCTGCCGAACCCCGGCTTCCGTGGCTTCGCGAGCTTCAGCTCGGGTGGCCCTCGTAGTGGTGACAGTGCCCTCAGCCCGGACATCACCGCGCCGGGCGTGAGCATCGTCTCGACGGCGTCCGGAACAGGCGGCAACGGGTACGTGCTGTCGGGTACTTCGATGGCGTCGCCGCACGTTGCTGGTGTCGCCGCGCTGGTGCGGCAGGCGCATCCGGACTGGACGACCGAGGAGGTCAAGGCCGCGATCGTCAACACCGGTGATCCTTCTGGCTTCGCGAGCGGCACATATCGCGTCACTCGCGGCGGCAGCGGGCTCGTCGATCCGGCCGCAGCGGTCGCGACCAGCGTCATCGCGCTCGGTGACGAGGTCAAAGGTGACGACGATCCGGAGCTTGCTCCGTTCCACAACGCGAACCTGAGCTTCGGGTTCGCGGAGCTCAAGGAGAACTACAACGCCACGCGGACCGTCACAGTCCGCAATTACGGTTCGAGCACCGTCAACCTGACGCCAAGCGTTGCCGCGTCCGCGCAGTCGCGCGCGGCGACGGTCACCTTCGGCGCTCGATCGCTTTCGATCCCGGGCGGGGGCGAAGCACAGCTGTCGGTAACCTTAAGTGTGCCGGCGGCGAGCGCCGGGAACGCCGCGGCCTTCCGCGAGGTCAGCGGCAACGTCGTTCTCTCGAATTCGAAGACCACGCTGCGCGTGCCGTATCTGCTCGTGCCGCGTGCGCTTTCGAACGTCCAGGCGACGATGCCCAACGCCTCGTTCGGTACGCCGGCCGCAGTCAGCCTGACGAACCCCGGTGGCGTGATTACCGGCAATGCCGACTTCTACCAGTGGGGCCTCACCGATGGAGATGACATCGACGAGGGCGTGTTCGGTGGTGCTGGCTACGACGTCCGGGCCGTCGGCGTGCAGTCGTTCGACTTCACGGGGGGTGACAAGCTGCTCGTCTTCGCGGTCAACACGCATGACCGCTGGTCGACGGCGGCGGTGAACGAGTTCGACATCCTCGTGGACACCGGCGGCAAGCCCGGGGCCGAGTACGCAGTCGTCGGCGTCGATGTTGGCGCCGTCACCGCGGGCAGCTTCAACGGCCAGGTCGGCGCGTTCGTGTTCGACCTGGTGAACGGCGGCGCGGTGATCAACTTCCTCGCCGATGCACCGACGGACGGGAGCACCGAGCTCCTGCCGGTCCTGGCGAGCGATCTGGGTCTGACCGCCAACAACGGAGACTTCACCTACCAGGCCGTGAGCTTCTCGCTCGAAGGTGAGGGGGTGGACCAGGTCGACGGCGTTTCCGGCTACGACGCGTGGGCGCCGGCCGTGACGAACGGACAATTTGCCCCCGTCCAGCCGGGCGGTTCGGCGAGCGTGCCGGTCACGTTCGATCGGAACGCTTCGCGGGCCCAGAAGCCGCTCGGCGTGATGGTCGTTACGACCGATAACGCCAGCGGCGCTGCCGAAGCTGCGCTTCTCTCCGGGCCGACTGGACGATGAGCCAGCTCTGGCCAGCCTGAATATCGATGAGCCCTCGCCGGTCCGCCGGCGGGGGCTCTTCTCACGCTACTGGTTGCCGCTTCCCTCGGCCGGTGGCCGCGGGTTCTCGCAATAGCGGAAGTCGCCTGACTGGGCGGCGTGGTAGTTCAGCTCCGCTCCGCCGGCTTCGACGACGACCCGATAGCCCGGCACGAGCGCCTGGGTGTACATCTTCCCGGGCTCCGGGCAGCCGAGCGAGCCGTCACTCCAGGTGACCGCCTCGGCAATCGTGATGTCGACCTCCTCCCGCTCGGCGCCGGCGCGGTCCGCGGCATCGGCGACGATGGCTTCGAGCACCTCGCCGGGCACCTCGGTGATGGGAATCGAGGGTTGCGCCGCATCGGCTTCTGATTCGTCAACCATGGCGCTCGGCACCATCGCGGAAGATGAGTCGGCGCCTGGTTGCGCGCATGCCGCCAAGGCGAACAGCAGGGCGAGCCCGGGCGCGGCGGCCACTGGACGAAGCACGCTCTTTCATCTCCTTCTCCCGGTCATCGACTGACGTTCGTAGCCGGTTTCGGGTTCCTCCGTGGTGTTCGCTGCTGCAGGGTTCAGGCCAGTGCGGACGGGAGGATGGTGGGCCGAATCGTTATGCCTGGCAGTGCCGAAGAGGCCATTGCTGGCGCGATTTCATCCGCTAGGCTGGTGGACCAATCATCACCATCGCGCCTCGCCGTCCGAGTCGGCCGAGACGTGCCCAGCTGGAGACTCCTTGCCCGTGGTCGCTTCCGTACCGATGCCGCTGCAGCGT
>DATFFJ010000153.1:0-5588 GCA_035250065.1 Aeromicrobium sp.
CGACGAGGTGGTCGAGCGGCTCAGTGATGAGTTCGTCTCCGTCGTCCTCACCGCGGCCGTGCTGTTCGCCCCTGCGGTCGTCGGACTCCTGATGGGCCGGGACGCCCGCGGCTAGGACGACACCACGTGGGCGTCCGGGCCCGGGAAGACCAGCCCTTCGTGCCCGTCGTCCCATTTGACGACGAAGGGCGGCTGCCCGTCCTCGCCGCGCGTCTCCATCACCCGGCCTTCGCGCCTGTGCTGCTCTGCCGTCCGACCCTCAACCACCAGGCGATCTCCGACGTTTGCCCGCATCCTGCGACCTCCTCAACAGATCTCAGGTCAAACATGCTCCGGACAGGCGACCATGGACAAGCCCTAGCGAGCCACCCACAGGTCGGTCCAGGCGATTCCCAGGTCGGCGACGAGTTCGCGCAGCAGCGGCACGCTGATGCCGACGACGTTGTGCGGATCGCCTTCGATGCCACGGACGAACGCGGCCCCGAGGCCGTCGATGGTGAAGCCCCCGGCGACGCGCATCGGCTCGCCAGAGGCTACGTACGCGTCGATCTCGGGGTCAGTGACCTCGGCGAAGTGGACCACGGTCGACGCAGTCTCGACGAATTCACGGGCGCCCAGGCGCACACAGTGGCCGGTGTGCAGGATGCCGGACTTGCCACGCATGCGTCGCCACCGCAGGGCTGCGTCTCGAGCATCGTCCGGCTTGCCGAGGATGCCGTTCTCGAAGGCGAGGACCGAATCGCAGCCGATGATCAGGGCTTCGGGGTCGTCGAGCTGGGCCGCGACCGTCCGGCACTTCATCTGGGCGAGTGCGGCCGCGAGGTTGGCCGCGTCGTGCGACTGGATGCTGTCCTCGTCGACGCCGGAGACGATGACCTCGGGATCCAGTCCGGCAGCCACGAGCGTTGAGAGACGTGCCGGCGACGCTGACGCGAGGACGACCCGAGTCACGTCATGCCCAGGCGGAGCGGCGCCAGGCGTCGGGGCCCGGCCGGTGGGGGCCTCGAACGGCACGGACGGGATGGCCCCACTCGCTGCGCGGCTTCGGCTTGGTCGGCATCGCTGCGGCGCTCCGTGCGGCGACAACGGCGACGAGCGCCGCGAGTTCCTCTTCGGTCAGGTCGCCCTTGATGACACGGAGCAGTGGTTTCGAGGGCTGCTCCGCAGCCACCTCAACCACCGTGTTGTCGGTTTCGGTGCTCACAGCGGGATGTTTCCGTGCTTCTTGGGCGGCAGCGTCTCGCGCTTGGTGCGCAGCAGGCGCAGCGCCTTGACGACCTCGGCCCGTGTCTCGGCCGGCTCGATCACGGCGTCGATATAGCCGCGCTCGGCCGCGAGGTACGGGTTGCACAGCGTGTCCTCGTACTCGGTCATCAGCTCGGCCCGCCTGGCGTCGGGATCGTCCGCGGCTGCGATCTCCTTGCGGTAGAGGATGCCCACCGCGCCCGAGGCGCCGACGACGGCGATTTGGCCGGATGGCCAGGACAAGTTGATGTCTGCCCCGAGGTGCTTGGAGCCCATCACGTCGTAGGCGCCGCCGTACGCCTTGCGGGTGATGACGGTGACGAGCGGGACGGTCGCCTCGGCGTAGGCGTAAATGAGCTTCGCGCCGCGGCGGATGATTCCGTTCCACTCCTGCTCGGTCCCCGGCAGGAACCCCGGGACGTCGACGAACGTCAGCACCGGGATGTTGAAGGCGTCGCAGGTTCGCACGAAGCGGGCGGCCTTCTCGGAGGCGTCGATGTCGAGACATCCGGCGAACTGCATCGGCTGGTTGCCGACGACGCCGACACTGCGTCCCTCGACCCGGCCGAAGCCGATGACGATGTTTGGAGCGAAAAGCGCTTGGACCTCGAGGAACTCCTGGTCGTCGACGACGGCCTCGATCACACGCCGGATGTCGTACGGCTGGTTCGCTGAGTCCGGAATGATCGTGTTGAGCGATCGGTCGAGGTCGGTCGTCTCGAGATCGGCCACCTCGTCGTACGGCTCGGGCTCCTCAAGATTGTTTTGGGGGAGGTACGACAGCAGCGCCTTGACGTACTCCAGCGCGTCGTCCTCATCGGCGCCCATGTAGTGCGCGTTGCCGCTGCGCGTGTTGTGCGTCCGCGCGCCGCCCAGCTCTTCCATCGTCACGTCCTCGCCGGTGACGGTCTTGATGATGTCTGGTCCGGTGATGAACATGCCCGAGGTGCCGTCGACCATGATCGTGAAGTCGGTGACGGCGGGCGAGTAGACGTGTCCGCCGGCGCAGTTGCCCATGATCAGGCTGATCTGCGGGACGACGCCGGAGGCGTGCACGTTGCGCGTAAAGATCTCGCCGTACAGGCCGAGCGACACAACGCCTTCCTGGATGCGGGCGCCGGCGCCTTCGTTGATGCCGATGATCGGGATGCCGCTCTTGATCGCGAGATCCATGACCTTGACGATCTTTTCGCCGTACACCTCGCCGAGGCTGCCGCCGAAGATGGAGAAGTCCTGGGCGAAAACTGCAACCTGGCGACCGTCGATGGTTCCGTAGCCGGTGACGACGCCGTCGCCGATGGGTCGGCGATTCTCCAGGCCGAAGTTGTGGCTGCGGTGCCTGGCCAATGCGTCAAGCTCGACGAAGGAGCCCTCGTCGAGCAGGATCTCGATGCGCTCGCGGGCGCTCTTGCGTCCCCGCGACGCAGCCTTCTCGTGCGCCTCCGCAGCATGGGTGACCTCGACTTCTTCGCGACGTGCGCGGAAGTCGTCCAGCTTGCCCGCGGTCGTGTGGAGGTCGAAATCGCCTGCGGCCTCGATGCCGCCGGCCTCGGTATGAGCAGCCTCTGTCATAGGCAGCAGGGTATCTGTGCGTCATCGCCGCTGGCCGGGTGGGACGCTGTGGGCATGGAGTGGAATGTCCGCCGCGTCGTCGAGACCGAGAGCACCAACGCAGACCTGGCTGAGGCGGCCCGTGACGGCGCTCCGGAAGGAACCGTGATCGTTGCCGGTCACCAGACCGCCGGGCGAGGGCGGCTCGATCGAACCTGGGACGCCCCGCCAGGATCCGGACTCACGATGTCGGCCTTGGTTCGGCCAGTCGATCTCGCACCAGAGCGCTGGCCCTGGATCCCGTTGGCGGCCGGGGTCGCCGTCGCCGATGCGCTGAGCGGGCTGGGCCTCATGCCTCAGCTGAAATGGCCCAATGACGTGCTCCTCGACGGTGCCAAGGTTGCCGGGCTCCTGGTGGAGCGCGTCGAAACAAGCATCGGACCGGCTGCCGTCGTCGGACTCGGACTCAATGTGGCCATGACCGCGGAGCAGCTGCCGGTTCAGGATGCGACGTCGCTCGCCTTGCACGGCGTCGAGGCCGACCGCGATGAGGTCCTCGAGCGGGTCCTCGCCTCATTGGCCCGGACCTATGACCACGTGTTCTTCGACGTCGAGGCCCTGCGTTCGTCCTACGTGTCGGCGTGCCACACGGTGGGTACCTACGTCACCGTGAGCCTTCCCGGCGGGTCGGACTTGAGCGGCACGGCAACCGACATCGACACCTTTGGTCGGCTGATCGTTGACGGCAACCCGGTCACGGCCGGCGATGTCATTCACGTGAGAGCATGAGCCCATGACGCTGCCGCGCAAGCTGATGATCGACGGTGAGCAGACCGTCATGACGACTCGCACGCACGTCAAGGCCTTGCTGGTCCCCGTCATCATCCTGATGGCGGTGGCCGCGGCCGGCTCATTTCTGACCGCGACGGCGTCCGGCGTCCTGTGGGGTGGCCGGCCCGTGCTGATGTGGCTTGTGATTGCCTTCTCGCTGCTGCTCATCCTGTTCGGCTCGGTGATCCCGTTCCTGCGCTGGTACCTGTGGACGTACACGCTGACGAACAAGCGGCTGGTCGAGCAGCGCGGCATTCTTACCCGATCCGGCCGCGTCATCCCGTTGAACCGGATCAACGACGTCGCGTTCGAGAAGAACCTGAACGATCGGATCCTTGGCTCGGGCACCCTCGTCATCCACGACGCCAGCGAACAGGCCGGTCTCGAACTGGACGACATCCCACGGATCGAAGACATGCACCGCACGATCACCACGTTGATCGACGATGCACGCGCGAACGACGAGTCCATCTGACCCATGGACGGATCGCAGGCAGACCTGGCCGTCATCGGCGGAGGCCAGCTCGCGCGGATGATGCAGCCCGCGGCCATCGGGCTCGGCATCCGTCTCCGACTGCTGGCCGAAGCGCCCGACGTGTCGGCGGCGCAGGTGATCCCGGACCACGTCCTGGGCGACCACGGGAACCTCGACGACCTGCGGCGAGTCGCCGAGGGGTGCGCGGTCGTCACCTTCGACCACGAACATGTCCCACCGGAGCACCTGCGCACGCTTGAGGCCGAGGGCCACCTGCCGCGGCCCGGTCCCGACGCACTGATCTACGCGCAGGACAAAGCGCTCATGCGATCGCGGCTGTCGGAGCTCGGCTTCCCCGTCCCGGCGCATCGCATCATCGAGGGTCCGCAGGATCTCGACGACTTTGCCGACACCGTCGGCGGCTACCCCGTCGTCGTCAAAACCACCCGAGGCGGCTACGACGGCAAGGGCGTGTGGGTGGTCGACGCAGCCGACGATGCCGACGAGGCGTTCGCGTCGGGCCAGACGCTCATGGCCGAGGAGCTGGTGTTCTTCGCGCGCGAGCTGTCCGCCCAGGTCGCGCGCCGACCGTCCGGGAGCATCGTCAGCTATCCCGTGGTCGAATCACGCCAGGCTGAAGGCATCTGCAAAGAGGTCGTGGCGCCGGCCCCCGAGCTTGCCACGGGGCTGAAGGTCGAGGCCCGGGCGCTCGCACGGTCGATTGCCGAAGCGCTCGACGTCACGGGCATGCTCGCGGTCGAGTTGTTCGAGACGATGGACGGCCGCGTCCTGGTGAACGAGCTGGCGATGCGCCCGCACAACACCGGCCACTGGACCATCGAGGGAGCGGCGACCAGCCAGTTCGAGAACCACCTCCGGGCGGTGTTGGACCTGCCGCTGGGGCCTACCGATGCGCGGGCACCGTGGAGCGTCATGGTCAACGTCCTCGGTGGTGCCGTGGAGGACCTCGAGTCGCAGCTGCCCGCCGTCTTGGACGCAGTCCCGGAGGCTCACGTCCACTTGTACGGCAAAGCCGTCAAGACCGGGCGGAAGCTCGGGCACGTCACCGTCCTGGGTGACGATCTGGCGCGAACCATCGTCCGGGCACGCCGAGCCGCTGATCTCCTGGAGAAGGGAAGAGGGCCCGATGAGTGACGCAGCTGAGGCGCCACAGGTCGGAATCGTTATGGGTTCCGATTCGGACTGGCCGACGATGGAGGCCGCCGCGCAGGCGCTCGCCGAGTTCGATGTCCCGTACGAAGCCGATGTCGTCTCCGCCCACCGCATGCCTGACGAGATGCTGTCTTACGGGCGCGACGCCCACCGTCGCGGGCTGAAGGTGATCATCGCCGGTGCGGGGGGAGCGGCTCACCTGCCCGGCATGCTGGCGTCCGTCACGCCGTTGCCGGTCATCGGAGTGCCGGTGCCGTTGAAGTACATGGACGGCATGGACTCGCTCTTGTCGATCGTGCAGATGCCAGCCGGA
>DATFFJ010000154.1:0-10940 GCA_035250065.1 Aeromicrobium sp.
AGCACGGGCGACCTGACCCGCGAGGACGCGCTGCGCATCCTCGACACCGCCGACGAGCTGCTGGCCGTCGCCCAACGTCCGATCAAGAAGCTGCCGACGCTGCGCGGCCGGACCGTCGTCAACCTGTTCTTCGAAGACTCCACCCGCACCCGCATCTCGTTCGAGGCGGCCGCCAAGCGACTCAGCGCGGATGTCATCAACTTCTCGGCCAAGGGCTCGAGCGTGTCGAAGGGCGAGAGCCTCAAGGACACCGCGATGACGCTTCAGGCGATGGGCGCCGACGCGGTCGTCATCCGGCACCACTCCAGTGGCGCACCTCATCGGCTGGCCCACGCGGAGTGGACGAACGGTGCTGTCATCAACGCCGGCGACGGCATGCACGAGCATCCGACGCAGGCGTTGCTCGATGCCTTCACCATGCGCCGCCACCTCGGTGAGCTGGCCGGAAAGAACGTCACGATCGTCGGTGACGTCCTGCACAGCCGAGTGGCACGGTCCAACGCTCTGCTGCTTCACACGCTCGGAGCCGACGTCACCTTGGTGGCGCCGCCGACGCTGCTGCCGGTCGGGGTCGAGCACTGGCCGGTAACCACGTCCTATGACCTCGACACAGCCGTCGAGAAGTCCGATGCCGTCATGATGCTGCGCGTCCAGCGGGAGCGGATGAATGCGTCCTACTTCCCCAGCGCCCGCGAGTACAGCCGGCGCTACGGGCTGGATCAGGCACGCATGAACCGGATGCCCGACGACGCGATCGTCATGCATCCGGGCCCGATGAACCGGGGGATGGAGATCACGGCCGACGTCGCGGACTCGGGCCGATCGGTCATCGTCGAACAGGTCACCAACGGCGTCGCCGTCCGGATGGCCGTCTTGTACCTCCTGCTCGGGGGAGCGGCCCCAGACAATGACGCTGAAAGGACCGAATGAAGATCGCCAACGTCCGGCTGCTCGGGGAAGGCGAGCCGGTAGACATCGAGGTGTCCGACGGTGTCATCGCCGCCATCGAACCCTCGGGGGACGCCGAGTCCACGCTCATCGGGCTTCCTGGTCTGGTTGACCTCCACACGCACCTGCGGGAGCCGGGGCGGGAGGACGCTGAGACGGTGCGCACGGGCAGCTTGGCTGCGGCCAAGGGCGGGTACACCTGTGTCCATGCGATGGCCAACACCGACCCCGTGGCCGACACGGCCGGTGTCGTCGAGCAAGTCTGGCGGCTCGGCCGTGACGCCGGGCACTGCGACGTCCAGCCGGTTGGCGCCGTCACGGTCGGGCTGGCGGGGGAGCGACTCGCCGAACTCGGCGCCATGGCCGATTCGGTGGCTCGCGTCCGGGTCTTCTCCGACGACGGCAAGTGCGTCTCCGATGCCGTGTTGATGCGCCGGGCGCTCGAGTACGTCAAGGCATTCGATGGCGTCGTCGCTCAACACGCGCAAGAGCCGCGGCTCACCGAGGGTGCTCAGATGAACGAGGGCCGGCTGTCCGGCGAGCTCGGTCTCACTGGGTGGCCGGCGGTCGCCGAGGAGGCGATCATCGCCCGCGACGTCCTGCTGGCTGACCATGTCGGCTCCCGCCTCCACGTCTGCCATGTGTCGACTCGGGGCTCGGTCGAGATCGTCAGGTGGGCCAAAGGTCGCGGCATCAACGTGACGGCCGAGGTCACGCCGCATCACCTGCTTCTCACCGACGAGCTCGTGCGCAGCTACGACCCGATCTACAAGGTCAACCCGCCGCTGCGATCGGCCGACGACGTCGAGGCCGTGCGCGAGGGCTTGGCCGACGGCACGATCGACATCGTCGCCACCGACCACGCCCCGCATCCGATGGAGGACAAGGAGTGCGAGTGGGACGCCGCCGCGTTCGGCATGCTCGGACTCGAGACGGCCCTGTCGATCGTCCAGCAGACGATGGTCGACACCGGCCGTCTGACCTGGGTGCAGGTGGCCGATCGGATGTCGACGAAGCCGGCCGAGATCGGGCGTGTCGGCGACCACGGCCGTCCCCTCGCGGTGGGAGAGCCGGCCAACGTCGTCGTGTACGACCCGACGGCGACCCGTGTCGTCGATCCCGCCGACAGCGCGTCGCTGTCGCGCAACACGCCCTACGCGGGGCTGAAGCTCCCTGGTCGCGTAGTCGCGACCTACCTCCGAGGAAAGAAGACGCATGGCTGAGGCCATCCTGGTGCTGGAAGACGGCAGAACATTCCGCGGCGAGTCGTACGGGGCCGCGGGCACGACCATCGCCGAGATCGTCTTCGCCACCGGCATGACCGGCTACCAGGAGACGCTCACGGACCCGTCGTACCGTGGGCAGATCGTGGTCCAGACCGCGCCGCACATCGGGAACACCGGCGTGAACGACGAGGACTTCGAGTCGCGCCGGGTGTGGGTCGATGGATATGTCGTGCGTGACCCGTCGAGGATCCGCAGCAGCTGGCGCTCCAACCGAAGCCTCGACGAGCTGCTTTCTGACAACGGCATCGTGGGAATCAGCGGCATCGACACCCGCGCGTTGACGCGGCACTTGCGCGAACGCGGCACGATGCGCGCCGCGGTCTCGTCGGAAGGACGTTCGGTCGACGAGCTCGTCGCCGCGGTCAACAGCGCGCCGACGATGTCAGGCTCGAACTTTCTGGCCGACGTCACCACGCCGGAGTGCTACGTGGTTCCGGCCCAGAGGGAGCGGCGATTCACCGTTGCCGCGCTCGACCTCGGGATCAAGGGCATGACGCCCAGGCTGATGGCGGCTCGCGGCATCGAGGTTCACGTGCTGCCCTCGACGTCGACGCTCGACGACGTACTCGCCGTCGAGCCGGACGGCGTCTTCTTCTCGAATGGCCCGGGCGACCCGGCCACGGCCGACCACGAGGTCGCGCTGTTGCAGGGCGTCCTCGAACGCGGGATCCCCTTCTTCGGCATCTGCCTGGGCAACCAGCTCTTCGGCCGAGCGCTCGGCCGCGGCACGTACAAGCTTGCCTACGGCCACCGCGGGATCAACCAGCCGGTACAAGACCTGACCACCGGCAAGGTCGAGGTCACCGCCCACAACCACGGCTTCGCCGTCGACGCGCCGACGACCGGCACCTTCGACACGCCCTTCGGCCCGGCGCGGGTCACCCACGTCAACCTCAACGACAACTGTGTCGAGGGCCTGGCCCTGCTGGAGCAGCCCGGCTTCAGCGTCCAGTACCACCCGGAGGCGGCGGCTGGCCCGCACGACGCGGCCTACCTGTTTGATCGTTTCGTCGAACTCCTCGAGGAGAACCGCTGATGCCCCGCCGCGACGACATCGACAGCGTCCTCGTCATCGGGTCCGGACCGATCGTCATCGGCCAGGCGTGCGAGTTCGACTACTCCGGTACGCAAGCGTGCCGCGTGCTGCGGGAAGAGGGCATCCGCGTCATCCTGGTCAACTCGAATCCGGCGACGATCATGACCGACCCCGAGTTTGCCGATGCGACCTACGTCGAGCCCATCACGCCCGAGTTCGTCGAGAAGGTGATCGCGAAGGAACGCCCCGACGCCTTGCTGGCGACGCTCGGCGGCCAGACCGCTCTCAACACGGCGATCGCCCTCGATGCCGCCGGCGTCCTCGAGAAGTACGGCGTCGAACTCATCGGCGCCTCGATTGACGCGATCGAGAAGGGCGAGAACCGGGAGTCCTTCAAGGCTGTCGTCGAAGGCTTGCCGGCCGAATGGGGCGCCGAAGTCGCCCAGTCGGCCATCTGCCACTCCATGGACGAGTGCCTGGCCGCCGTGGATGACCTCGGCTATCCGGTGGTCGTCCGGCCCTCGTACACGATGGGCGGCAGCGGCTCGGGCCTCGCCTACAACGAGTCCGACCTGCGCCGCATCGCCGGCTCCGGCCTCGCGCTCAGCCCCACCACTGAGGTGCTGCTGGAGGAGTCGATCTTGGGCTGGAAGGAATACGAGCTCGAGGTCATGAGGGACCGCGCCGACAACGTCGTCATCGTGTGCTCCATCGAGAACTTCGACCCCATGGGCGTCCACACCGGCGACTCGATCACGGTGGCTCCGGCCATGACCTTGACCGACGTCGAGTTTCAACGTCTCCGCAACATCGCGATCGGCGTCATCCGGGAGGTGGGCGTCGACACCGGCGGCTGCAACATCCAGTTCGCCGTGAATCCGGACGACGGTCGCATCGTCGTGATCGAGATGAACCCCCGGGTATCGCGATCGTCGGCGTTGGCGTCGAAGGCGACTGGCTTCCCGATCGCCAAGATCGCAGCCAAGGTTGCCATCGGCTACACCCTCGATGAGATCCCGAACGACATCACGGCCGAAACACCCGCGAGCTTTGAGCCGACACTCGACTACGTCGTGGTCAAGGTGCCGCGGTTCGCCTTCGAGAAGTTCCCGGCCGCGGACGACACCCTCACGACCCACATGAAGTCCGTGGGTGAAGCGATGGCCATCGGCCGCAGTTTCACCGAGGCGCTGGGCAAAGCGCTGCGGTCGCTGGAGAAGAAGGGGAGCACGTTCACGTGGGCCATTCCGCCGCGGGCCAAGGATGAGCTCCTCGAGGCGATCAGCCGACCGCACGACGGCCGGATCAGGCTCGTGCTGGAAGCAGTTCGCGCTGGCGCGACCGTCGACGAGTTGTTTGACGCGACTGCGATCGATCCGTGGTTCCTCGACCAGCTCGTGCTCATTCATGAGGTGGCACAGAAGACTGCGGACGCTCCTGACCTGGATGAGGTCGTCCTGCGACGGGCCAAGCGCCACGGCCTCAGCGACGAGCAGATCGCCGGTCTCCGCGGCATCTCCGAAGCCGAGGTCCGCGCTGCCCGCTGGGCTACGGGCGTTCGGCCGGTCTACAAGACCGTCGACACCTGCGCGGCCGAGTTCGCCGCCCGGACGCCCTACCACTATTCGTCCTACGACGAGGAGACAGAAGTCGAGCCCCGTGAGCGGCCGGCCGTCATCATCCTCGGCTCCGGACCCAACCGGATCGGGCAGGGCATCGAGTTCGACTACTCGTGCGTCCACGCTGCGCTCGCGCTGAGCGAAGTCGGCTACGAAACCGTCATGGTCAACTGCAATCCCGAGACCGTCTCCACCGACTACGACACCTCCGATCGGCTCTACTTCGAGCCGCTGACGCTGGAAGACGTCCTCGAAGTCGTGCACGCCGAGGAACAGGCCGGGCCCATCGCGGGCGTTCTCGTCCAGCTCGGTGGGCAGACCCCGCTTGGCTTGGCCCGCGGGCTGGAGGCGGCCGGCGTGCCCATCGTCGGAACCTCGCCCAGCGCGATCGACCTTGCCGAAGATCGTGGCGAGTTCGGTCGCATCATCGGTGAGGCCGGTGTCCCGGCGCCCAAGCACGGAACGGCCACCACCTACGAGGGCGCGCAGAGCATCGCGGAGGAGATCGGCTACCCGGTCCTCGTCAGGCCGTCGTACGTGCTCGGCGGGCGTGGGATGGAGATCGTCTATGACGAGCCCAGCCTCAAGGACTACATCGAACGGGCCACCGAAATCGACGAAGACCGACCAGTCCTGGTCGATCGGTTCCTCGACGACGCCGTCGAGATCGACGTCGACGCGCTCTTCGACGGCACTGATCTCTACCTCGGCGGCGTGATGGAGCACATCGAGGAGGCCGGTGTCCATTCCGGCGACTCCGCATGCGCCCTGCCGCCCATCACGCTGGGCAGTGAGGAGATTCGCCGCATCCGAGATTCGACACGAGCCATCGCGGCCGGCGTCGGGGTTCGAGGACTGATCAACATCCAGTTCGCGCTGGCCGGCGACGTCCTGTACGTCCTGGAGGCCAATCCTCGGGCGTCGCGGACTGTCCCGTTCGTGTCGAAGGCAACGGCGATACCGCTCGCCAAGGCCGCGGCGCGCGTCATGTTGGGGGAGTCCATCGCCGACCTGCGCGCGGCCGGCGTGCTGCCCGAAACCGACGGCGGTGAGCTGCCGGACACCGCGCCGGTGGCGGTCAAGGAAGCCGTCATGCCGTTCAACCGGTTCCGCACGTACGAGGGTTCGTATGTCGACACCGTGCTCGGGCCGGAGATGCGCTCGACCGGTGAGGTGATGGGCATCGACTCGGGATTTGGGGTCGCCTTCGCCAAGGCCGAGGCCGGCGCGCAGAACGCCCTTCCCACCTCCGGTGCGGTGTTCGTATCGGTGGCCAATCGCGACAAGCGGCACATGATCTGGCCGGTCAAGCGCCTGGCTGACCTGGGCTTCGACATTCTCGCCACGAGCGGAACCGCGTCGGTGCTCCGACGCAACGGAGTCCCGGTCACGGTCCTCCGCAAGCTTTGGGAGGAGCCCGATGGCGACCAGCGCTCCACGGTCGTCGACAAGATCCGCCAGCAGGGTGTCCAGCTGATCATCAATACGCCGCACGGCGTCTCGTCCGGCGCGCATGCCCGACTCGACGGATACGAGATCCGGACCGCTGCGATCGGCGAAGGCATCCCGAGCCTCACCACGGTCCAAGGGCTGGCCGCCGCCGTCCAAGGCATTGAGGCGCTGCGTGAGCGGAGCATCGAGGTGGCGTCGCTCCAGGAGTGGGCAGCGCGCATCAACGAAGGTCGCATCAACGAGGGCCGCCCCCGATGAGTTTTGGCTCCCGGGCGCGCGCTGCCCTCGACGCGTACGGCCCGGTGTGCGTGGGCATCGATCCACACGCGTCTCTGCTCGACCAGTGGGGCGTCGGCGACGACATCAACGGGCTTGAGCGGTTTGCCGCCACCTGCGTCGAGGCGTTCGCCGGCCACGTCGGCTTCGTTAAGCCGCAGTCAGCGTTCTTCGAACGTTTCGGCTCGGCGGGCATCCGGGTACTCGAGGACACGATCGCCGGCCTGCGTCACACCGGGACGCTGGTCGTGCTCGACGTGAAGCGTGGCGACATCGGCAGCACGGCGGTCGCGTACGCCGATGCCTACCTCGACGAGGACAGTCCGCTGGCCGCGGACGCCGTCACTGTGAGCCCATTCCTCGGATTCGGATCGCTCGAACCGTTCTTCACCGCGGCCGAACGCAATGACGCGGGTGTCTTCGTGTTGGCGTTGACGTCCAACCCGGAGGCGCCCGCAATACAACACGCCATCGGCGCCACCGGGAGGACAGTCGGCGGCGCCATCCTGGGTGACCTGCGCGAGCTGAACGGAGCCGCGGAACCGATGGGCTCCTTCGGCGCGGTCGTCGGCGCGACCGTCGGTTCCACGGCCGAGAACCTCGACATCAACGGTCCCTTGCTCGTTCCGGGGTTCGGCGCGCAAGGCGGCACGATCGATGACGTGCACCGCCTCTTCACCGGCGTCCTGGACCGGGTCATCGTCTCCACCTCGCGCGGCGTGCTCTCGGCAGGACCTGACGTCGATGCGCTCCGCGGGTCTGCCACGACACTCAACGCCGAACTTGTAGGGTCGCTCAAAACTGACGGGTGACCGACGGAGTTCGACAAGTGCCGATGTCCCGACCAAGAGCTCGCGCCGCCGCTGGCCTCGCCGGCGGGGCGATCCTGCTGGCGACTCTGGCCGGCTGCGGCGAGAGTGAATACTGCAAGGCCGTCGAGGAGAATCAGGTCGCCCTGAATTCCTTGGGCGAGAAGCGCACCAACGCCGCCTACCTCTCGTACGCCCGTGCCTTCCGCACCGTGGCGAAGGTGGCGCCACCGACGATCCGCAAGGACTGGATCAAGTTGGCCGACGTCACCAGCAACGTCGTCACCGCACAGCGCAAGGCCGGCATCAGCCTCGAAGACATGCTCGTCGAGGACAAGATCACCAAGGTTCCCCCGGACAAGCTGGAGCTGCTGAACGACGCGTATGAGGCGTTCAACAACACCCAGGACGAACGGAAGGCAGTGGTGAAAAATGTCAAGGACGAGTGCGAGATCACGTTGTCCTAGGCAGACTCATGGCAGCATGCAGGTGACACCACCGGTGTCGCCGGACAGGAAGGTGAAGTTGTGGCTCTCCCCATCTTGACGCCAGAACAGCGTCAGGCAGCTCTGGAAAAGGCCGCTCAGGCGCGTCAACTGCGTGCTGAGGTCAAGAACCGGCTGAAGAACTCTGGCGCCTCGCTCGCTGACGTGATCAACGAGTCGAAGGTCAACGAGATCATCGCCAAGCTGAAGGTCAAGGACCTCCTTCAATCGCTGCCGGGCGTCGGCAAAGTGCGGGCGAAGGAGATCATGGACCGCATCGGCATCGCCGAAAGCCGTCGTCTGCGAGGTCTGGGTGTGAACCAGGTCCAGGCGCTCTTGCGTGAGTTCGGCAAGGGCGACAAATAACCCAAACCGGCTCGAAGCGGCTCGTTGTCCTGGCTGGTCCCACGGCCGTCGGCAAGGGCACCGTCGCCGCTCGGGTGCGCTCTGAGTTCCCAGACGTCTGGGTTTCGGTCTCGGTCACCACGCGGCGACCGCGGCCGGGCGAGGTCGACGGCATCGACTATGTGTTCGTCGATGACGCAGAGTTCGATCGGTTGATCGCCGAGGGCGACCTGCTGGAGTGGGCTGTCGTGCACGGCGCCGCGCGCTACGGGACCCGGCGCAGCGCGGTCGAGGAGCATCTGGCCATGGGTCGGCCGGTGCTGCTGGAGATCGACGTCCAAGGTGCACGACAGGTCCGCGAGCGCATGCCGGAGGCGCTGCTGGTGTTCTTGGCGCCGCCCAGCCCGGAGGAACTGGAGCGACGGCTGGCTGGCCGGGGCACCGAAGACCCCGAGGAGCGGGCCCGCCGGCTGCAAACCGCCGAGATCGAACTGGCCGCGATGCCTGAGTTCGACGCGACGATCATCAACGACGACGTCGCAACGGCAGCGGCCGAGTTGGTAGACTTGCTCAGATTCGGCACGTCCGCCGATTCCGCGCCCGCAACTCCTGATCCCTGAAGAGGTTTCTCGTGACCACGACCCGCTCCGTCGCCGAGGGCATCACCAACCCGCCCATTGACGACCTGCTGGAAAAGGCCGACTCCAAGTACAAGCTGGTGCTCTACAGCGCCAAGCGGGCACGGCAGATCAACGCCTACTATTCGCAGCTCGGCGAAGGCCTACTCGAATACGTCGGTCCGCTGCTCGAGACGCACGTGCAGGAGAAGCCGCTGTCCATCGCGTTGCGTGAGATTGCCGGCGACCTGTTGACCGTGGAAGACGTTGAGCCAGACCAAGCCACGCAGGCCTAGGGCGAGGCGAGTTTCCCCGTCGTAAAACGCCTGCAGTTTGGAGGCACGGTGAGCCAGTCCCGAGAAATCGTTCTGGGCGTCAGCGGTGGAATCGCCGCGTACAAGGCGGCCAGCTTGCTGCGGCTCTTCACCGAGTCCGGGGACCACGTCACGGTCGTTCCCACGGCGTCGGCACTGAAGTTCGTCGGTGCGGCGACCTGGGAGGCCTTGTCCGGCCGCCCCGTCGCCACAGACGTCTTCGAGAATGTCGACTCGGTCCAGCACGTTCGCGTTGGTCAGCAGGCCGACCTCATCGTTGTCGCGCCGGCCACCGCGAACACGTTGGCCAAGGCCGCACATGGTTTGGCCGACGACCTGCTCAGCACCACCCTGCTCGCCTCGCGCGCGCCGATCGTGTTTGCACCGGCCATGCACACCGAGATGTGGGAGAACGCCGCCACCCAGGCCAACGTGCGGGTGTTGCGCGAGCGCGGATGCATCGTGCTCGACCCGGCAGTCGGACGGCTGACCGGCATCGACTCAGGGCCCGGCCGGTTGCCCGAACCAGACACGATCTTCGCCGCCTGCCGCGACGTCCTGTCGGTGCCGCGCAGCGCCGACCTGAGCGGCCAGCACGTCGTCGTCTCGGCCGGAGGAACGCGCGAGTACCTGGACCCGGTGCGATTCATCGGGAACCGGTCGTCCGGACGTCAGGGCTACGCCTTGGCCACCGCTGCGGCAAGCCGCGGCGCCGCGGTGACGCTGGTCGCCGCCAACGTGACGCTGCCGGACCCCGCCGGGGTCAATGTCGTGCGTGTCGTGACCACGGAGGAGATGCGTGAGGCTGTGCTCACCGCGGCCCACGACGCCGACGCGGTGGTCATGGCTGCGGCCCCTGCTGACTTCCGTCCGGTGACTCAGGCCAGCGCCAAGATCAAGAAGACGCACGACGGCTCGGCTCCGCGCATCGAACTGGTCGAGAACCCGGACATTCTCGCCGAGCTCGTGCGGACCCGCGCCAGCAAGCGCCCGATCATTGTCGGATTCGCCGCCGAGACCGGGGACGCTGACGGCACGGTCATGGATCATGCGCGAGCCAAACTCGAACGCAAGGGATGTGACCTGCTCGTCGTCAACGACGTCAGCGAAGGTCGCGTGTTCAATGCTGCCGACAGCGAAGCCGTCATTCTGGGTGCCGACGGATTTTCCCGGACGGTGCCGCCGGGCCCGAAGGCGGATATCGCACACGCGGTGTGGGATGCCGTCGTGGGGCTGGCGACGTGAGCTCGTTCGAAATGTGAGCGCGAGTTTCATCATCCGGGCGGCGCCGCCTAGACTTGCCCTTTAGTCTTGACCAGTTGTTTCCTGCCGTGCCGATCAGTGGTGCGGCCGATTTTTGGGAGTGTTCGTGGGTCGTCTCTTCACCTCTGAGTCCGTGTCTGAGGGACATCCGGACAAGATCGCTGACCAGATCAGTGACACCATCCTCGACGCGATGCTCGCGCAGGACCCCAACAGCCGGGTGGCATGCGAGACCTTCGTCACGACCGGCTTGGTGGTCGTGGGCGGCGAGATCACGACGACGGCCCAGGTCGACTTCCAGGAGCTGATTCGCTCCACGATCAAGGAGATCGGCTACGACGACTCGGCGAAGGGATTCGACGGCAACACCTGCGCCGTCATGGTGGCGCTCGACAAGCAGTCGCCGGACATCGCTCAGGGCGTCGACAACGCCGAGGAGCACCGGGTCGCCGGCGCTGAGGATCCGCTGGACCTGCAGGGTGCCGGAGAC
>DATFFJ010000155.1:0-4161 GCA_035250065.1 Aeromicrobium sp.
GTTTCGGATACCCAGCTCGATGCACTCCTCCAAGTAGCGCCGTGACCACGGGTCGTCGAGCTTGTAACCGCGTGAGTCACCGTGCCATTCGGCCGTGTAGAGCTTGACGCCCTGAAGCTTCATCCGTTCGGCGTCGCGGCGCAGCTGCGCCAGGCCGGCCTCGCCATTGCGCGGATCGTAGGCGTGGTTGTAGGTCAGCTTGTCGGGGTGGCGCTGGGCCAGCCCGAATGCCTCCTCGGTCTGGCCGAATCCGGTGACGTAGAAGTCGGAGAGCAACGTGGCCTGGAAGATGGCGTGGTCGACGTAGCCGTCGGTGAACAGGTCGCGCATCAGCCGTTCGCCGCCGTAGTAGGTGTAGGTGTCGTAATCCCACAGCTCCTCTTCGGGCGAGAGGTTGCGGTGGTAGTCGTAGAAGCAGTCGATGAACTGCTTTCCGTGCACGTTCTTGTGGTTCGACGCGCGGCCGTCCCAGATGTGCACATGACCGTCGACGATGAAGTAGGAGTTGCCGTCTTTGGTGTACATCTCGTGAAGTCCTTGTCCGTTGGGCTGTTTCGGGATGGGCTTACTTGGCGGTCAGATCGAAGCCGATGTACTCGGCGGCGTCCTCGGGGCTGGCGAACAGCACCGTCTTGTCGTCGAGGTGCACCATGCGCCCGTAGTGGGTGGAGCTGATCTCCTCGAAGATCGACCCGTCGAACTCCTCGCCGAGGGCCTCGGTGAGTTCGCCGTAGTCGAAGTTGAGCACTCGCTCACCGTCTACCCTGATCATCGACGGGTATTCGGTGAGCTCCACGCCTTCTTTCGCCCCCATCACATCAGCCACGACGCGGCCGATCGGCGTGTTCATCAGCGTCACCCCGCACTTGTTCGAAAACTCGGTGGCGGATCCGAATTGCATGGTCACTTCGTCAGCTCCTCAGGGGTGTCGAGCTCGATCGACTCGAGCAGGGATGTGAACTTGTCCTCGGCGGCGCCGAGGCTTGACGCGAAGGTGACGGCCTTCTCGGCCGGCTGCGACCACAGCGGCTGCAGCGCGCGTGCGGCGTCGAGGCACCTCGGAACCCAGGTGGCCAGCCACGTCGAGAAGAGCTCCTTGTTGGATTCGCCGTGCTGTTCGTCACGGGTCAACAGCCGGAACAGGTTTCGGGTGTATGCAAGATCGCGGTCGTAGTCGTGCTCGCCAGTGCCGACGATGGTCGGCGTGATGTAGTCGCCGTTACGCGCCGAAATCTGCATAACCAACTCGCTGCGGAACAGTGAGCCCACCAGCTGTTCGAACACGATGTTGCTGGCGAACAGCAGCTCGCACCAGTCCCCGACGGCGGTCAGCCGCTCCACGACTTCGCGGGTCGGCTGCCATTCGGGTGCGGACTGCCAGACCTCTTTGTGGGCGCTGCCGTCGAAGCCTTCGGCCTCCTCGGACAGGTCGAGGTTGAACAGCGCCAGGTCCTGGGCGAAGCGCATCTTGTGGGCGGCGTTGACGGCCACTGCGGTGTTGATCATGTTCGTCGGGCCGGACCGCTGGATGGAGGTGAACACGTGCAGGGCCAGCCCGTTTTCGGCGTGCATCCACGCGCCCAGGTTGCGTTCGAGAAACTTCAGCCATGCCGAGTTCCAGCCGTCGTAGACGCGGGCGCGCTTGGCGTTCCGCAGGCACAGGTCGACCTGACGCACCACCGCGGAATTGTTGCGGTAGATGGTCTGATCCCACTCCTCGTTGGGGTCGAGGAAGGCGTGCCAGTTCGAGGATTTGGCGGCCGTCCAGTCCTGCGGGTAGCCGCCGGGCCCATCGCCGAAGCCGTAGATCCAGCCCTGGGACAGATGACGATCCGGGTCAGGCTGTACGTCGACGGTGACGTCCTCGTACATCGTCGGCCGCAGTTTCGCGGGCTTGTAGTACGTGAATTTGCGGCTCTTGCTGCTGGGGAACTCCAACGCACCGGCCTCCGAGTCGGTGAACTCGATCTTGGGGAAGCTGCGCTGCTTGGCGGGTGCGGACATCGGCGTTTCTCTTTCTTTTGGGCTGCAACGGTTTCAGTCGAAGGCCGGGCTGGTGAACTTGTCGTAGAAGATCTGGTCCCTTGGCACGTTGTGGGAGTCGAGAAGGGCGAGCGCCGCGTCGACCATGGGCGGCGGGCCGCACATGTACACCTCGGTCTTGCCGATGGCGGGCTCGTTTCTGGTGACGACGTCGGTGACGTTGCCCTCCTCGACGCGGACCGAGCCGGGAACGGAGCCGTCCATCGACTCCGACAAACAGGCGACGAAGTCGAAATCGACCAGGCCCTCGCCGATCTCGGCAATCTCGTCGAGATAGAAGAGGTCGGCTGGCGTGCGGGCGCCGTAGTAGAAGCGGACCGGGCGCGGGTTGGCGGTTTCGCTCATGTGCCGCAGCAGGGCCAGAATCGGCGCCATCCCGGCACCGCCACCGATGCACACCACGGGCAGGACGTGGCCCTCTTTGAGGGTGAACGAGCCATACGGTCCGGTCAGACAGATCTCGTCGCCGACCTCTATCCCGTTCTCCAGCAACGCCGCGAACTTGCCGCCCGGGTACTTCTTGATCAGGAATTCCACTTGGCCCGGGGTGGACTGCGTGGTCGCCATCGAGAAGGACCTGTGCTCATCGGCCCCGGGGATGTGGATATCGGCGTACTGGCCGGGCTTGAACTCGAACGTCTGCGGTTCGACCGCCGCCAGTTTCAGTGACACGATGTCGCGCGTCATCGGCTGCAGTGCGACCACGTGGGTGCGTACGTCCTGGATCGGCATACCGCCGAGCAGTTCGTCCTCGTCGAAGTTGAGTAGCTCGATCGTGCAGTCGCTGAATGCATGCGACCGGCACAGCAGCACGTAGCCCTCGTCGACTTCCGCGTCGTTGCATGCGAACGTCGAATAGTTCTCCATCTGGATGTCGCCGTCGAGGACGTAGGACTTGCAGGCCGAACAACGACCTTCGCGACAGCCGTGCATCAGATGGATGCCCTGCCGGAACGCGGCATCCAGAATGTTCTCCTCTTCGCCGACCTCCATCTCGATGTCGACGGGCTCGAAGTTGATGCGGTGCGTGTCAGCCACAAAATCTCCTCGGGGGTTCGGCATTGGTGACCGGTGGGCGGAGCCAAGGGGACGGAGAGGCGCCGCCCACCGGCGGCGCGTCAGGCGGGGACAGTGCCTGCACGGTATGCGGCGACGTGCGCCTCGCGCTCCTCGTCGGACATCTCGTTCAGCAGCACATTGGGACTGTTGAACGTATTGCCGCGAACGTCGTCGAGGGTCCACATCCTCTTCGGATCGTCGAGATCGAGATGCGGCTGGCCGATCAGCGTCTTCCCGTCGTCGCGGACATAGCCGAGGTCGCTGACGATGTCCGCGAGATCCTTGCCGTGGTGCAGCGTCTCCCATTCGCGGAATCCGGTGAGCCGTCCCATGTTTGGCGTCGGCCTACCGTCGTACTCTCCACGGAACGCGACCGCGTCGGTCCAGTGGCAGGTCTCCGAGCAGTACGTGCGCCATTGGCCGTCGACCTTGTCGACGATCATGTCCTCGCGGATCAATGCGGGCACCATGCAGGTCCAGCAGCGGTGCGGGTACTGGTAACCGACGTCCTCGAAGGCGATGGGCTTGTTGCGGCCCGGGTAGGCGAGCCTGTTGTAGTCCTCCCACCAGCGGCCGAACTTGTTGTACCAGCCGGGGTACTTTTCCTCGAACCACTCGAAGTCCTTGTCCGTCATCGCGTCGATGCGCCAATAGTTGACCGGCCAGCCGGTGGCGAAGAACCGTGCCACCTCGTGCACGTAGTGCTTGTCGACGATGCGCTTCCAGGCTTCCTCGACCAGATCGTGCGGGATGGTCAGGCCGTACTTCTCCAGCGGCAGCAGGTAGCTGCGGTAGTAGTCGTCGTAGATCCAGCGGCGCCACATCTCGGCGTAGCTCTCGCGGTCCTTGCGGCGGTCCTTGGTGCCGTACTCGATGAAGGTGCCGATCGCGGCGTCGACCACACAGTGGTTGTTCCACCACGCGTAGCGCAGGTCGCGTTCCAGCAATGGCCGGTTGCGCTCGTCGGCCAGTGCCATCAGCAGGATCGAGTAGCCGTTGGAGATGTGCCTCGACTCGTCGGACTGGACCGAGTGGAAGACGGTGGGAAGCAGATAGTCG
>DATFFJ010000156.1:0-2263 GCA_035250065.1 Aeromicrobium sp.
TGAACGTCTTGATCGTGCGGTCCCACTCATGCATGTTCTCGCTCTGCATGTGCTCGATGACCATGGCTGCACGCCGGGCGGACCGCGTGGGGCCGGTTGCGCTCACGCCGGCGCGTACGACGCGATGAGTGCGGAGTACTCGTCGAGGGCGCGCAAGGCGGCGTCCTCGCCGGTGGGCGGCACGATCAACGCGCACCGGCTGAACCCCCACCCGGCGTAGTCGTCGATGACCTTGGCGTCGGGCGGACAGCCGAACACGCCGAGCTCGATCGTGTTCATGTCGCGTCCCGCCTCGTCGGCTGCGCGGCGCAGATCACCGAGCTTGTCGGCGATGCCTCGCCGCCCGTGGATCGGCATCCAGCCGTCGCAGAACTCCACGACGTGACGGAACGTGATCGGCCCGCCGGCGCCGCCCATGACGATCGGCGGATGCGGTGAACTGACCGGCTTGGGCCAGCTCCAGGCCGGCGGGAAGTTCACGAACTCACCGTCGAACGACGCCTCGTCCTTCGTCCAGAGCTCGCGCATGGCGAGCACCTTCTCGCGCGCCATCGATCGGCGCCGCTTGGGGTCGACGCCGTGGTCCTCCATCTCCTCCACGTTCCAACCCACACCGATCCCGAACAACACACGGCCATCCGACAGCACATCGAGCGACGCCACCGTCTTGGCGAGAACGATCGGGTCGTGCTGGGCGACGAGCGAGATGCCGGTCCCGAGTCGTAGCCGCTGCGTGACCGTCGCCGCCGCCGTCAAGGCGACGTACGGGTCGAGCGTGCGGCGGTACTCCTCCGGCAGCTCGGCACCTCCGGGCCACGGCGTGCGGCGACTGACCGGTATGTGGGTGTGCTCGGTCACCCAGAGCGACTCGAAACCACGGTCCTCCAGTTCGGTGGCCAGCCGGTCGGGACGAATCGACAGGTCGGTGAGAAAGATCAGTGCCCCGAAGTCCATCGGCCGAGCGTAGATCGCCGCCCGTCGAAGGTCCGCCGAGCCGACGTCGCAATCCCCGAGGCCACCACTCGCGTTCCGGGCACGGTGGCGGTGCTGGTCCCCGGTTTGAACACGCGGTGGACGGGTTTCACATCGCTTGCTTGCTCGCCTGTTCGAGCCGGGAGGCCACCGACCGAAGCACGTTCCAGGCGAGGCCCGGCACCTCATCGAACGCCTTGCGCAACGAGGCCTGATCGAGAACGAGCCATTCGATCGGGGTTTCGGCCTCCACGGTCGCGGTGCGCGGCGTGCCGAGGATCACGCTCAGTTCACCGACCACTTCGCCCGGCCCGAGGCGTGCGACCCGGCGCCCGTTCTTGCGCACGACCGCCGATCCAGTCACGATCAAATAGAGATTCGTCGACGGAGCGCCCTCGACGAACAATGTCTGCCCAGCCTCCACGCTCTCGATGCGGACCCGCGACAACAGTCGCGCCAGTTCCCGCTTCGAACAGTTGGCGAAGAGCGGGACCTTCGACAGTTGCGCAACCCGTTGCCGCTGCTGCATCGATCGAGATTAGTGGCACGGGCATCAGTGGACCTCGAGCGAGTCGATGAGCGGCTCTGCTGACTCCACTGCCCGCTCGAGGGAGCTCGGGCGCAACGGTCGTGCGGCGTCAGCACGTTTGTCGGTCGACTACGTCGTCGAGATCGCCGCCATGCGCGAGGCGGTTGCGCCGATGACGATGGGTGAGCCAGATCGCCACGGCCATGAGCACGGCGACATCGACGAACCCGGCGATCGAAGCCCACGGCAGTTCGGTGGCCGCCGTCGGCGGCCGGGTGCCGCCCAGGTGCGCCGGGTGGTGTTGGACGCAGACTCGACGGTGATCGATTTCGGTCAACGCCAACGCCTGTTCACCGGCAACGCCCGCCTCGCCGCCACCGTGTTGGAACTGTCCTGTCACCACAACGGCTGCGAGGTCCCCGCCGAGCGTTCCCAGATCGACCACAACCGCTCCCACTGCGAGGGTGGACGCACCGATCAGGACAACGCCATGCCGCGCTGTGGACCCCACAACCGGTTCAAATACCGCAACCGGTGGCGAACACGCCGGGCCGACAACGGCCGCCCCTACAACATCCGAGCCGACGGCACCATCGTGTTGTTCATCGGCGAACGACCACCCACCTTCACCCACACCCAAGCACGAGAACACATCCAACGCAGACTCGCCGAACTCCAAACCCTCCGCGAACGGAACCAAACCGACCACGCCGCCTGAAGGCGACCACACCCGCGGCGGAGCAGCTATGCGGCGGGCCAGCG
>DATFFJ010000157.1:0-13796 GCA_035250065.1 Aeromicrobium sp.
CGCGAAGCCAGCCAAGCCGTCAGCCCACGTAGCCGCGTGACGAATCGTCTTCGGCCCAAGCGTGCCGACGAGGATCTCGGGGCCCCCTTCTTGAATCGGCGGCGGGCCGACTGGACGAACCGCCTCGGTGACCTTCTCGCCGGCCCAGACTCGGCGCATGATGGCCACGCGGTCAGCCATCTGCTTCATGGTGCGCGTTGAGATATCGGCTCCAGCAGCCAGATAGTCCTCGTCGCGCCCGCCGACGCCAACACCCACGGAGAGTCGACCGCCAGACAGCACATCAGCCGTGGCCAGCGCCTTCGCGAGGCTGATCGGGTCGTGGAGCTGGGGCACCAGGACGGTCGTGGAGATCCGCACGCGCGACGTCCACGCGGCGACCGCGCCCAGCAAGGTGAGGCTATGCGGATTGTCGAACGCCATGCGCTCTCCGAAACACAGCGAGGAGAAGGGCCCTTGGTCGATGAAGGCCGTCCAGTTCTCCAGCATCTCTGCGTCGACGCCGGGTTCCATCACCGGCAGGGTCATGCCGACCTGCATGCTCAACGTCATCAGGCGCCACCGTTCCGGAGCGCTGGCGCAAGCCAGCGGCGCAGATAGGCGCGGAGCCCTTCGCCAGATCGCGGGGGATCACCGGGGTCGAGGACGAAGGACTGCAGGATCCGCAGCATGTGCTCGACAAGTTCGCGCTGCCGTGCCTCGTCCCAGCCGAGCTCCTCCCAGTCGATGCCGAACTCGGCGATGAGCGTACGGCCGAGGTCGATCGACGAACTCGCCGTCAGATCGGCGACGGTCCCACTCATCCGGCCCGGCGCCAAGAGCCGGTTCAACGCCGGGTCGTCGCGGAGGTGCTCGAACACGTACGCCAAGACCTCGACGGCAGCGTCACCAGCGTCTCCGCCGGTCGACGCCAGGTGCGCCTGGACGTGCTTGACCAGGTCGGTGGTCAGTTCGGCGACGGCTTCCGTCGCCGCCGCATTGAGAAGGTCCTCGGTGGTCGGGAAGTACCGATACACCGTTTGGCGGGTGACTCCGAGCCGCTCGGCGACCTCCGCAGTGCTGGTGTTGCCGAATGAGCTGATCAGGTCTCGAGTGACCGACAAAATCCGTGCGCGCGCTTCGAGGGCGTCAGAAGGCGGCTTCCCGGCCCACCCGTGTGCGCGCATAGTGATCAGAATCCCATTCCATACATGTTTAGGAAAGTGTATGGTCACGGCATGACATCAGTTTTGTCGACCGACTTCGATTTCACCGACCCCGACCTGAACATGGAGAGGGTTCCGCACGACGAGTTCGCCACGCTCCGCCGCAGCCAGCCGATCTTCTGGGTCGAGCAGGCACCCGAGGCGCGAGCCGGAATGTCTGACGCGTCGGGAAGCGGCTACTGGGCCGTCACGAAGCACGCCGACATCCTGACGGTGTCGAAGAACAGTCAGATCTTCAGCAGCCGCGAGAACGGCGTGATCATCCGGTTGCCGGAGACCGCAACGCGTGAATCGGTCGAGCAGACCCAGGTCGTCATCATCAACCAGGATGCGCCCGAGCACACGCAGCTGCGCTCGATCATCAGTCGTGGCTTCACGCCGCGGGCGATCGGGGTGTTGGAGGAAGCGCTCGAGGAGCGCGCGCGCCGGATCGTCCGCGAAGCGGTCGCAGCCGGCAGCGGCAACTTCGTGGACCAGGTCGCTTCACAGTTCCCGCTCGAGGTGATCGGCGACATGCTCGGCATCCCCGTCGAGGACCGGCAGAAGATCTTCGACTGGACGAACCAGATGACCGGAGCCGAGGATGCCGACCTCGCCCGCGAGGACAACGACCCGAATGCCGCGGCACTCGAGGTGCTGATGTATTCGATGGGCTTGGCTGCCGACCGGAGAGAGAACCCGCGCGACGACATCGTCACCAAGCTGGTCAACGCGGACGTCGACGGCCGCGGGCTGACCGACGATGAGTTCGGCTTCTTCGTCATTGCATTGGCGGTCGCGGGGAATGAGACCACGCGCAATGCCACGACGCACGGGATGAACGCGTTCTTCGACCACCCCGACCAATGGGAACTGTGGGTCAACGAGCGTCCGAGCACCATGGTCGACGAGGTCATCCGCTGGGCGACGCCGGTGACCTCGTTCCAGCGCACCGCGCTGGAGGACATCGAGCTCGGCGGGGTCCAGATCAAGGCCGGCCAGCGCGTCGGCCTGTTCTATGCCAGCGCCAACCACGACGAGGACGTCTTCGAGGATCCGCAGACGTTCAACATCCTGCGTGACCCGAACCCGCACCTTGCCTTCGGCGGCCACGGCGCCCACTACTGCATCGGCGCCAATCTCGCGCGCACGGAGATCCGGATGATCTTCGACGCCCTGGCCGACTATGCCCCGGGCATCACCCGCACCGGCGACGCGTCGCGGCTGCGTTCTGGCTGGCTCAACGGCATCAAGGAACTGCCGGTCAAGTACGGGTAGCGGCGAGCATACTTTACAAATCTGGAAAGATCTGTAAAGTATGCTCATCATGGTTCAACGACGCACGCGAGGCCCAGCCGCCGACACGCGCGAACGCCTGCTCTCGGGGACGCTCGCCTGTCTGCGCGAGTTTGGGGTGGAGGGTACGACGATCGCCGCCGTGTCCCGAGCGTCTGGGCTGTCCCGGCCGACGATCTACGCCCACTTCAACACGCTGGAGGAGCTCATCCACCGTGCGGTGGAGAATGCGGCCGTCGATCTGAGTGCCCGTATCGTCGCCGGATTGTCGGGGGCTGAAACTCCCGGCGAGGCGATGGTCGAGTTCGTGGTTACGGCGCACCGCGAGTTCAAGGCCGATCCCGTGGTTGCGCTCGTTGTCGACATGAGCGTTGATCCGGGACTGGCCGGGCACGGAGAGATCTCGCCGGCGCTGTACCAGCTCACCCGGAAACCCATGCGGGCCATGCTGGCGAATGAACCCGACGCACTCGAGCGGCTCGACGACATCATCGAGACGCTGGTGCGCTTCCTGCTCTCGGTGCTGGCGTACAGCTCGGAGAACACCCGCGACGACGGCCGGCTCCGCGCCTACCTGCGTCGCACGATGCTGCCTGCCCTGGGCCTGTCTTCGGCCACTGACCTGGCGCACGCCTAAGCCGCCACCACCCGATGGAGCAACCGTGACCCTCGTCTACGAACAAACACACCTGGATCGGCTCGAAGCCGAGTCGGTCCACATCTTCCGCGAGGTCGCGGCCACCATCGAGCGTCCCGCGTTGCTGTTCTCCGGCGGCAAGGACTCGGTCGTGATGCTGCACCTGGCGCTCAAGGCGTTCTGGCCGGCCGCCGTGCCGTTCCCGGTGATGCACGTCGACACGGGGCAGAACTTCGAGGAGGTCCTCGCCTACCGAGACCGCACGGTGGAGAAGCATGGGCTCCGCCTCGTCGTGGCCCACGTGCAGGACGACATCGACGCCGGTCGGGCGCACGAAGAGTTCGAAGGCGCGGCGCGCAACCGGCTCCAAACCATCAGCCTCTTGCGGGGCATTTCGGAGAACCAGTTCGGCGCCGTCTTCGGCGGAGCACGCCGCGACGAGGAGAAGGCCCGGGCCAAGGAACGCGTCTTCTCGTTCCGCGACGAGTTCGGCCAGTGGGATCCGAAGAACCAGCGCCCGGAGCTGTGGAGCCTCTACAACGGACGGCATCGCAAAGGCGAGAACATCCGGGTCTTTCCGCTCTCCAACTGGACCGAACTCGACATCTGGTCCTACATCGCGCGCGAGTCCATCGAGCTCCCGCCGCTGTACTACGCCCATCGGCGCACCGTGGTCGAACGCGACGGAATGCTGCTGGCGGTCAACCGTTTCATCCAACCGAAGCCCGGTGAGACGCCGTTCGAGGCCACCGTGCGCTACCGCACGGTCGGCGACGCCACCTGCACCGGCTGCGTGGAATCAGAGGCCGCGACCGCGGCCGAGGTCGTCATGGAGGTTGCCGCCGCCCGCCTGACCGAACGTGGCGCCACCCGCGCCGACGACCGGATCTCCGAGGCCGGCATGGAAGACCGCAAGAAGGAGGGCTACTTCTGATGAGCGAGTTGCTGCGCATCGCCACGGCCGGCTCGGTCGACGACGGAAAGTCCACCCTGATTGGTCGCCTGCTCTTCGACTCGAAGGCGATCTTCGAGGACCAACTGGACGCGGTCTCCGCCACCAGCAAGGCCCGCGGGTCCGAGGCGCCTGACCTCGCCCTGGTCACGGATGGCCTCCGGGCCGAGCGCGAGCAGGGCATCACCATCGATGTCGCCTACCGGTACTTCGCGACCCCCAAGCGGAAGTTCATCATCGCCGACACGCCGGGCCACCTCCAGTACACCCGCAACATGGTGACCGGGGCATCCACCGCCGACGTCGCGATCATCCTCATCGACGCCCGCAACGGCGTCCTCGAGCAGTCTCGTCGGCACGCGTTTCTCGCGACGCTGCTCGGCATCCCGCACGTGGTGGTCTGCATCAACAAGATGGACCTCGTCGACTTCGACGAAGGTATCTACAAGGAAATCCGCACCGATTTCGAGCATTTCGCCGCCAAGCTCGAGGTGCACGACCTGAGCTTCATCCCGGTCAGCGCCCTGACCGGCGACAACGTGGTCACCCGCAGCGAGAAGATGCCCTGGTACGACGGCGCCTCGCTGCTGCACCACCTCGAGGACTTGCACATTGCCTCCGACCGAAACCTGGTCGACGTCAGATTGCCGGTGCAGTACGTCATCCGGCCGCACCAGGCGCGTGACGGCGCGCTGCATGACTTCCGCGGCTACGCAGGCACCATCGCCGGTGGCGTCATGAAGGCCGGCGACGAGGTCACCGTCCTGCCCGTCGGCCGCACCACGACGATCTCGGCAGTGTGGGGTCCGGGCGGCACCAAGCTGGACGAGGCGTTCGCCGGTCAGGCGGTCACCGTCGAGCTGACCGACGACATCGACATCTCGCGTGGCGACATGATCTGCCGTCCGCTGAACCGCCCGTTCGTGTCCCAGGATGTCGACGCGATGGTGTGCTGGCTGGGCGACCAGACGCAGTTGTCGGTCGGCGCGCGGTACACCATCCAGCACACGACGCGAGCGACGCGGGCGAGCGTCGAGGCGTTCGACTACCGGCTCGACATCAACACACTGCACCGCGATGAAGAGGCAGCCTCGCTCTCGCTGAACGAGATCGGGCGCATCCGTCTGCGCACCCATCAACCCTTGCTTTTCGACGCCTACCGGCGGAGCCGCGAGACCGGTTCGTTCATCCTCGTCGACGAGGCGACCAACAACACCGTTGCTGCCGGCATGATCACCGGCCCGGGCTACGAGCACGACAACGTGGTCTGGCACCCCGGCGCCGTAACCCCGCAGGACCGACCCATGCCCGCCAAAGGCGGTGGCATGACGCTGTGGCTGACCGGGCTGTCGGCGTCCGGCAAGTCGACCGTGGCCGCCGCGGTCGAGAAGGCTCTGGTTGAACGTGGCCGAGCCGCCTATCTGCTCGACGGTGACAACCTCCGTCACGGGTTGAACGCCGACTTGGGCTTCTCGGTCGTGGACCGCGCGGAGAACATTCGCCGGACCGGAGAGGTCGCCAAGCTCCTCGCGGACGCCGGGGTCGTGGCCATCGCGGCGCTGGTGTCCCCGGACCGGGAGGCGCGCGATCAGGTTCGCGCGGCGCACGAAGCCGCCGGGCTGCGTTTCGTGGAGGTCTTCGTCGACACTCCGCTCGCCGTCTGTGAACAGCGCGATCCCAAGGGCATGTACGCCAAGGCCAGGACCGGCGAGATCTCGCGCTTCACCGGGATCGATGCGCCGTACGAGAAACCCCTGAACCCGGAGGTTCGCCTCACGCCGGAAGTGGGCGATGCCGATGCGCTCGCAGCGGTCGTCCTGGCTGCTGTGATGGATCAAACCGCCCCACCGAACTAGAACAGGTTCTACTCTCTTCTCATGGACCTCGTCGCTTTGGAAGAAATCCGCCAGCTGAAGTACCGCTACTTCCGCACGCTGGACATGAAGGAATGGGACGCGTTCGGTGATTGCCTGGCCGACGACATCCGTGCCCGCTACGGCACCCAGGCGATGGCCGAGCCGTTGCACTTCGACAGCCGGGACGAGGTGGTCGATTACATGTCGGAGAACCTCGGCACCAGCATCATCTCGATCCACATCGGCAGCCATCCGGAGATCACCGTGAACGGCGACCAGGCGTCGGGGTCATGGGCCTTCGAGGACACGGTGATCGTTCCCGACTTCAAGATCCAGATCCGCGGGGGCGGCTATTACCAGGACGAGTACCGGAAGGACCCGGACGGGAAGTGGCGCATCTCGTCCACGAAGTACGAGCGGATCTACGAAGCGATGACGTCCCTGGAGGATCTGCCGAGCTTCAAGCTCATCGCGAATCGGTGGGATCCCAGCCTGCAGCACTGACGTACTTCCCCAAGCACTTCGCCGCTGCGCGGCTCCTGCAGGGAGGTGCCCCCAACCGCGCCACGCGCGGGGTAGCCGAGCCGTAGGCTCGGGCCATGAGAGCCGTCGTCATCACCAAACATGGCCCGCCGGAGGTGCTCCAGGTCCAGGAGCGACCCGATCCGGTCGCCGGACCGGGCGAGATTCGGATCGAGGTCAAGGCGGCCGGGATCAACTTCGCCGACCTGCTGGCACGCACGGGCATGTATCCGGATGCTCCCAAGATCCCGTCGGTCGTGGGCTACGAGGTCGCCGGCGTCGTGGAGTCGCTCGGTGAGGGGGTCACCGAGTACAAAGTGGGCGATCGGGTCATCGGCGGAACCAAGTTCGGCGGCTATTCGGAGCTGGTCGTGTCCAAGATCGCCGACACCCTTCCGTTGGCGAACACGCTCAGCTTCGAGCAGGGGGCGGCCATCCCGGTCAACTACGGCACGGCCTACGCGGGCCTCGTCATCATGGGCGGGCTCCGCGCCGGCGATCGCGTCCTGATTCACGCCGCGGCCGGTGGTGTCGGCATCTCGGCGACGCAGGTGGCCAAGCATCTCGGCGCCGAAGTGTTCGGCACGGCCTCGCCGTCCAAGCACGATGCGATCCGCGGCTTCGGCGTGGACCACGCCATCGACTACCGCAACGAGGACTTCGCCGAGGTTGTGATGCGCCTGACTGAAGGCGAGGGCGTCGACGTCGCGTTCGATGCCATCGGACCGTCGAGTTTCCGCAAGGACTACAAGATCCTCCGACCTGGAGGACGCCTGATCTGTTACGGGCTCAGCGAGGTCCAGACCGGTGAGAAGCGGAACCTGCCCGGGCTGCTGAAGGGTGTCGCCCAGATGACGACGGCCACGATGCCGTGGTGGAAGAGCCTGATGATGCTCAACGAGAACAAGGGCGTCTTCGGGCTCAACATGCTCTGGTGGTGGGAGCGGGAGGGCAGCCTGAGCCGTGTGATGGAGCCGTTGGCCGCCGGGTTCGAGTCCGGTGCCTACGTGCCGGTCGTCGCAGCATCCTTCCCCTTCGACAAGGCCGCCGACGCGCATCGCTTCATCCATGAGCGGAAGAACGTCGGCAAGGTCGTGCTCGTCCCCTGAGGACTCCCCGCGGCAAATTCCGATCGTCGGACGTCCGGACCTGCCAGACTCCGGCTGTATGAGCAGGGTCGAGCAGTGGGAGCGGCGCGCGGAGGTTCCGTTGATGCTGCTCGCGGTCGCTTTCTTGGTGGCGTACGTGTGGCCGATTCTGGATCCGCGGATGGATCCCGGGATCCGGTCATTCCTCATCGTGCTGTCGTGGACCGTCTGGGCCGCGTTTGGTGTGGACCTCTTGATCCGGCTGGCGCTGGCGGACGAACGAGTGTCCTATGCAGTCCGGCATTGGTACGACGTTCTGCTGATCCTGTTGCCTCTCATCCGGCCGCTGCGCCTGCTGCGGCTGATCGTTCTGGCCCGCATCCTGGACCGCTCCGTCGGCGACACCCTCGCCGGCAAGACCCTGGTGTACGTCAGTGGCGCCGCCGGCCTTGCGACCGGGCTTGCCGCGGTGGCGGTTCTCGACGCCGAGCGCGGCGCCCCGGGGGCGAACATCAGGACCTTCGATGATGCGTTGTGGTGGGCCGCCACGACGGTCACGAGTGTCGGCTATGGCGATCGATTCCCGGTGACGACAGAGGGGCGCATCGTTGCCTTCGTGTTGATGCTGGTCGGCCTCGGGCTGATCGGCACGGTCATGGCCTCGGTGGCGGCGTGGATGCTCCAACGGACGGCGGCCGCCGAGCGTCCAGAGGCCTAGATCTCGACGCTGCTCGCGGCGGCGGCGCATCCCTTGCGACGGTCCGCAGCCGGACTACGCTGGAAGCATGTACACGCTCGAGTTGAACGATGAGGAACTCCGGCTGCTGCGATCGGCCATCGGTTCGTGTGTGCGGGACTACGGCCACGACGAGGCCGACATCCGACGTGCGTACCAGGCGCTGCTGGCTCGCCTGCCAGCGCCGATCGCCCAGGCTGGTTAGCCCGCCCGGTTTACGGCTCCACGGGCCAGCGTCCGCGGAGCCGGCCCGGCGCGCGTAACCTGCGTGTCTTGTTCATCGGTTAACCTTGCAAGTCCTGTTGTGTTCTCGGGGGAGATCATGTCCATCTTTGAGCCGATTCCACGGGAATCCCGGTTCGATGACGTTACCCAGGAGCTCGATGAGGAGCTGACGGACGACGTTGCGGCCCCGGATCGCGGATCGCTGGACCCGCGATCCATCGTGATCGCCGGCGGCGTGGTCGCCGCCATCGTCGTCGCCGGACTTGTCGTGTCGAACCTGGCCGAGCCGGTGTCCCGGTCGCGGCCTCTCGTCGCCGAACGGGTCAATCCGGGTGCTGCCGCGGTCGAGCAGGTCGAGGCGAAGCGGCCAGCTCCCACGGAGGACGCATCCGCCTCCCCCTCGGTCGAGCCGGTCGACGAGGACGACGCACCCGCGGGGGATGCGCCGAACGACTCAGGTGATGATCACTCGTCCGGCAGCGACAAGCGGGACTCCAAGCCCGGCAAGGGCAACGGCCGCGGCCGTCGCTGACGCCCTCCGGGCGCCTGTGTCTCGCGCTCAGCCCACGTATTCGTCCAGTTCCAGGCCGTACTCGTGGCCGATCAGCTCGGCCGCCTTCTCGCCGATCATGATGCAGGCCGCGTTGGTGTTGCCGCTGACGATGTCCGGCATGACGCTCGCATCGGCCACCCGGAGGCCTTGAACGCCGAGGACGCGCAACTGCGGGTCGACGACGGAACCAATACGACACGTGCTGGTGGGGTGGTAGACGCTCCACGAGTAGTACTCGGCGATGTCCTGAATCAACTCGTCGCTCATCTCGGCTCCCGGCACATGACCATGCTTCGCCGCCAAGGCCGGCGGCACGTTGACGGGGCCCGCGCCGTACTGGGCACGCAGCCGCTGCTGGATCTCAAGGCACTTGCGGTAGATCGTCGTCATGACCTTCAGGTCATGGGGGTCGTCGTAGAAGTTGAACCGGATATCCGGCGGCTCCAGCGGGTCCGCGCTGCTCAGCAGCACCTCGCCCCGGCTGTGCGGCTGGACTGGATTGGCCAGGATCATCATGTTCTCGGCGGTCGGGGCGAACGTCGTCTCGGGGTCTTGGAAGTACTCGTGGGCGTCGATGCGCATCAGCCCGTTGAGGATGTCGGCGTTGTAGCCACACGCGAACAGCCCGATCTGTGCGTCGTGGGTGTGTTCGTCACCGAGACCGGTCGAGAACCACGCGCTCGCGTCGTACAGCGAGGACGAGACCAGACCGCTGCCTGTGGTGGCCCACTCGGTGAGTTGGCGCTCGGCCTCGGCCTTGAGCTCCGCCAGCTCCGGTGGGAGGTTGGCGTCGTCGGCCGGGTCCGCAGGCAGTGGGCCAGCCGGCGCTCGCAGGGCGTCTGGACCCATCGCAACGCCGAACGCACCCATCGAGACACCGAGCCCCGTGGCCTCGAAGAACAGGGCCAACTGCAGATGATCTTTCAGGTTCTGGCCGACCTCGGGCGCGTCGACGACACAGTCGATTCCGACGCTGGCTAGGTGGTCGGCGGGACCGATTCCGGACAGCATCAGCAGTTGAGGAGATTGAAACGCGCCGGCGCTGAGGATGATCTCGTTGCGCGCTTCGAGCAGGTGCGTCTGGCCGTCCGGGCCGACGTACTCGACACCGGTCGCCCGCAGCGCGCCGGGGTCACCCTGGAGCACGATTCGCGTCGCGCGTGCCTCGGTGACGATCATGAGGTTCGGACGTGTCTCCGGCTTGCCCTCGAGGAACGCATGGAAGGTGCTGGAGCGCTTGCCGGCGAGCGTGGTCGTCTGCATGAGGGACACGGCGCCGGCGGGCCCGCCGCGGTCGCGTCCGTTGTAATCGCCGACGGGGATGCCTACCTCGCTGGCGGCCTTCACGAACGCTTCGGCGCCGGCAATGGTCGGCTGGCGTACCGAGACGCCCAAGGGGCCGTTCGTGCCGTGCGCCTCGGCATCGATCGGGATGTCGCCGGACGGAACGAGGTGCTCGCTTTTGCGAAAGTACGGCAGGACGTCGTCGTAGCTCCACCCTTCAGCGCCGCCGTCGGCCCAAGCATCGAAGTCGCCCGGATGGCCCCGGACATAGGCCATGTAGTTGATCCCGGAGGAACCGCCGAGCATCTTGCCGCGGGGCACGAACATCCGGCCGTCGCGGAGGCCCTTGCCCGCCTTACCCGCGTCGCCGGTGAACATCCAGTCCGTCGTCGGGTTGATCTGCAGGACGGGACATGCCGCCGGCATGATCTCCTCAGCCGGTGGACGGCCACCGGCCTCCACCAAGATGACCCGCGTCGCCGGGTCCTCGCTCAGCCGGGCGGCCACGACTGCTCCGGCCGAACCGGCTCCGACGACGATGAAGTCCGCCGATTCGTTCATGAAAGTCTCTCCTGCTTGTGCCCGGTGATGCCCGCTTGATCGTGCCACCAACCCGAGGGCATGTCATGCGTCACGATGCACAAAGGATCGCCAACGCGACGTGCGCGCCGTACGTACACTTGTACCTTCCTGCTGGGGAGAACGAATGAACTTGCAACCGCGCACGATTGTCATCATCGGCGTCGCCATCGCCATCATCGGCGTACTCATCGTGAGGGGCAGCGGCGACGACAACATCCTGCCGTCCCCGTCGTCAGCGACCTCGGGTCCCGGCGCGGCTGCCGTCGAGGACGTGGAGTCCGCTACGCCCGACCCGTCTGCCTACCCCACGGACGACGCTGACTCTGATGATTCAGAGTTCGACTCGGACTCCGACCGCGAGGACGAGGGCGACGAGAGCGACCTCGGCGGTGACAGCGACGATTCGGACTCAGACAACGAAGACAGCGAGGACAGCGAGGACAGCGACGACAGTGAGGACTCCGACGAGTAGGAGGGCGGTTCCCACCGCGCCGCATCGACGTCCCTGTGCAGGTCAGCGGGCCGATACGCTTGAGCCGTGACTGACACCCGCGTCGGCGGTTCCAATCTCGCCGTGACGGCCATCGTCCTCGCCGCTGGTGCGGGGACGCGGATGAAGTCCACCCGTGCCAAGGTCCTGCACGAGATCGCCGGTCTCCCGCTCATCGCGCACGCGCTGCTGGCCGTGCGGGGTGTCGGCGCCGCCACGACGGTGGCCGTCGTCGGCCACGGACGGGATGAGGTCTCGGCGGCCATCGCCGAGCTTGAGCTGGATGTCATCGAGGCGATCCAGGAGGAGCCGCGCGGCACCGGCCACGCGGTCCAGATTGCTTTGGACGCGCTCGGTGCGGGTGCCTCTGACGGCACCGTGCTCGTCACCTACGGCGACGTGCCGCTTCTCACCAGCGAGACGCTGGCTGAGCTTCTCGAGGACCATCGCTCGTCCGGCCAGTCCGTCACGATCCTCACCGCCGAGTTGGACGACCCGAACGGCTACGGGCGAATCGTGCGCGACGCTGACGGCTTCGTCGTGGCGATCAAGGAGGAGCGCGACGCTGACGACAGCGAGCGCACGATCCGCGAGGTCAACAGCGGCGTCGTTGCGGTGGATGCGAAGTTCCTCCGGGACGCCGTGACGCGCCTCGCCCCGACCAACGCCCAAGGCGAGCTGTACCTGACTGACATCGTCGGACTCGCCGTGGAGGACGGGCTCCCCGTCGGGGCCCACGTGCTCGAGGACGTCTGGCAGACCGAGGGCGTGAACGATCGCGCACAACTCGCGCGTCTCGGGCGGGAGCTCAACCGGCGCATCACGACGCGTTGGATGAGCGAGGGTGTCACGATCGTCGATCCGGACACCACGTGGATCGACTCGGCCGTCGTCCTTGCCCCGGATGTCACGCTCCATCCGGGCACGCAACTGCTCGGTGCGACCGTCGTCGAGGCCGGGGCGTCCATCGGGCCAGACACCACGCTGCGCAACGTCGAGGTGGGCGCTGACGCGACCGTCATCCGGACGCATGCCAGCGATGCTGTGGTCGGCGCCGGCGCCACGGTCGGGCCATTCGCGTACTTGCGCCCGGGCACCGAGATCGGCCCCGACGGCAAGGTGGGGACCTTCGTCGAGACCAAGAACGCCCAGCTCGGCCCGGGCGCCAAGGTTCCTCACCTGTCGTACATCGGCGATGCCGAGGTGGGCGAGGGGGCGAACGTCGGCGCCGGAACGATCGTGGCCAACTACGACGGCGTGGCGAAGCACCGCACGAAAGTGGGCAAGCACGCGCGCACTGGCTCGAACAACGTCTTCGTCGCGCCGGTGACCATCGGTGATGGCGCCTACACCGGCGGCGGCACCGTGGTGCGGAACGACGTCCCGCCGGGGGCGCTGGCCACGAGCGCCGGTCCGCAGAGGACCATGGAGGGGTGGGTGTCGGCCAACCGGGCGGGCACCCCCGCGGCCGCTGCCGCGGACGCCGCGGACGACCAGGAGGACGACGCCGGTGAGTAGCCTGCTCAAGAAGACGCCGACGAAGACGATCATGCTCTTCACCGGCCGGGCTCATCCCACCCTGGCCGAGGAAGTCGCGCAGCTCCTGGACACCGAGCTCATCCCGACCACGGCGTACGACTTCGCCAACGGCGAGATCTACGTCCGCTTCGACAAGTCGGTGCGCGGCTGCGACGCCTTCGTCATCCAGAGCCACACCGCGCCCATCAACGACGCGATCATGGAGCAGCTGATCATGGTCGATGCCCTCAAGCGCGCATCGGCCAAGCGCATCACGGTGATCCTGCCGTTCTACGGCTATGCCCGTCAGGACAAGAAGCACCTGGGCCGTGAGCCCATCTCGGCTCGGCTCATGGCTGACCTCTTCACCACCGCCGGCGCCGACCGGTTGATGACCGTTGACCTACACACGGCCCAGATCCAGGGTTTCTTCGACGGACCGGTCGACCACCTGCTGGCGATGCCGATCCTCACCCGGCACGTCAAGAAGAAGTACGGGCGGCGTGACTTGGCCGTCGTCTCGCCCGATGCGGGCCGGATCAAGGTCGCCGAGTCGTGGGCCAACCAGCTGCAGGCGCCGCTGGCGTTCATTCACAAGACCCGCGATCCGCGCCGCCCGAACGAGTCACAGGCCAACCGCGTGGTCGGTGAAGTCGAGGGCCGCACCTGCATCCTGGTCGACGACTTGATCGACACCGGGGGCACCATCGTGCAGGCCGCCGAAGCCCTGATCGAGGCCGGCGCCCAGGACGTGGTCATCGTGGCCACCCACGCGGTGTTCTCCGACCCGGCCGTCGACCGGCTCAAGAACTCGCCGGCGGCCGAGATCGTCGTCACGAACACGCTGCCGCTGGAGGACGACAAGCGTTTCGA
>DATFFJ010000158.1:0-2203 GCA_035250065.1 Aeromicrobium sp.
GCCCTCGGTGCGGAACTCCGGGTTGTGCCAGATCACCTCGATCGCACCCAGATCGCGATTGTCACCGGCAGCCCGCAGGTACAGGCGGACGACCTCCTCGATCGCCTCCCCGAACGGGCGCCGCCGCTGCAACACCTTCGACACGAGACCGGACTCGGCAGCCTTCAGGGCATCGCCCGAGATGTTGACCATCGAGCCGAGGAGGTACTGGCTGGGCGTCCTCGTCCGGGCCGCCATGTCCTTCACATCCGACTCGACCGCCCGCAGATACGGGCTGATGTCGGTGGCCTGGAACTCGCCGATCTGGACGTTCTCGTCCTCGATCACCCACAGGCGGTCAACGGCCGCCTTGAACGGCTCAATCGGCTGACCGGCCTCGTTCGTCGGGATCTCATAGCCGGTCATCCACCGCTGCCGGAACGCCGAGAACTCCTGCGCCATCATCCGGTCGATCAGCGTCTTGTTGATGCGGTCCTGGATATCGAGAACATCCTCGATCTCCGACATGGCATTGCCGAGCAGGTCCGGCCTGTTGGGGATCTCCACCAGCGGCACAACACCCAGCGGATTCGGCGCCGGCCACACCTCGCCGTCGACCTCGCGCGCCACCCACTTCGGCTTGCCCAGCACGCCCTGCGTCGGCTTCGGAGCCTTGAACTTGTAGACCCCGCCGGGCAGATAGACGGTGGCCATGAGCTCGCCCGTCCAGTCGTCCGCCCACGCCTTCAGTCCGGCAGCCCGCCGCCTGCGCCCGCCCGGCTCGTAGGCGACGATCGCCTGCGTGATGTCCTCGCCCGTCACGATCGGCGTCGAAGCGTCGTCCGGATTCGGGGCGACCAGCACGAACGAACGGGAACACTTCACCGACTCGGTGATCAGCAAGTCAGAGTCGGCGTCCAGGTTGTTGGCCTGCCAGATCCGCCACGCCTCCGGATCCCCCACCTCGGAGTCCCCGATCCGCACCCCGTCGACTTGAATGCGTTCTGCCGTGGCGTCCACGACCAGGCCCACATAGTTGGAGCGGGACTGCTTCAGCAGTCGTTGGAAGCCCTCGCGAGCCTTGCTCGTCAAAGACGCCAGAGGATGGTCGCCCGAGTAGTAGCAGCGCATCACGTCGGCGTACTTACGCCGCTCGGCCAGCTCCACGTACAGCCGGTCCAGCCACCACTCCGCCGAACCAACGACCAACCCCTTGGGAGCTGCCACCGGGCACCCCCTGTCAGAATCCGACCGCTACACGGCTCTTCTTCTTCGGCCGCCGGAGATATCCCGACAGGCCCATCACGGACGCTTGGACCCCGTCGATCCGGGCCTGGCTCTTGTTCCGATTCGGTTTGACCGTCCTGATGTTGTCGTTGCCGTCCGCGATCACCTCAACCACCGAGGCCATCCACCGCAGCACCGGATGCCCGCCATGCTGCAGAGCTGTCGTCCGCAGCAGCCGGTCCAACTCCTTGCAGCCCGCCGACAGGCCGAGGAACGTCTGCGCCAGCGGCTCCACCACCAGCCCGCGCTTCGTCTCCCGGTCCACGTTCTGCACCAGCTGACCGGCGAACATGCGGTCATAGCCGACACGCTGGACGTCATAGAACTTGCAGTCATCCAGGACCTGCTTCTCGACCTCGTCGTAGTCGACCGCGTCGCCCTCGGTGAGCCGCAGGAAACCCTGCCGCGCCCACTCCGCGAGCGGCACCTGCAGCGTGCGCTGCAGCTCCTCCAGCCGTTCAGCCGGCAGCCAGAAGCGGGGCACCAGCTCGATCTCGACGCCCGGCTTCGGCGAGTCCACCGCCAGCACCCAGGCCGTGAAGTCGGAGACCGCCGACAGGTCGATGCCGCCCCACGCGCGGCGGCCCTTCAGGGCCTGCTCGTCGACCATCCCGGCGTTCGCATCCCAGCGCCGCATGTCGATCCAGCGCGTCGACGCCCGGGAACGGATGTTCAGCGACAGGCGCAGGAACGTCGGATAGTACGAGGGCGTGGTGCGTGCCTTCTCCGACTCGCGCCGCATATACGCCAATGTCGGCGAGGTTCCGAGACCCGGGTTCGCGCGGCGCCACGTCTCCTCGGCGAACGGATCATCCGAGTCCTTCGCGGCCCAGATCACCCCGTAGTGCGCCGGGTCCTGCATGACATGCTCGGCGACCTTCTCCGTGACGCCGTGCACCTCGTCGTAGATACTGCCCTCCTGGGCATCATCCGCCGT
>DATFFJ010000159.1:0-2631 GCA_035250065.1 Aeromicrobium sp.
GCGGCCGCCCTGCGGCGGAACCGAGGCGGTGGTGCCCTCGAGGATCTTCAGCAGCGCCTGCTGGACGCCCTCACCGGAGACGTCCCGGGTGATCGACGGATTCTCGCTCTTGCGGGCGACCTTGTCGATCTCGTCGATGTAGATGATGCCGGTCTCGGCCTTCTTGACGTCGTAGTCGGCAGCCTGGATGAGCTTGAGCAGGATGTTCTCGACGTCTTCGCCGACGTAGCCGGCTTCGGTGAGCGCGGTGGCGTCGGCGATGGCGAACGGGACGTTCAACATGCGGGCGAGCGTCTGCGCCAGATACGTCTTGCCACAGCCAGTCGGGCCCACCAGCAGGATGTTGGACTTGGCCAGCTCGACCGTGTCGTCCTTGGCGCGTGCCGGTGCGCCACTTTGGGCCTGGACGCGCTTGTAGTGGTTGTAGACCGCCACGGCGAGCGCCCGCTTGGCCGGGTCTTGGCCGATGACGTAGGCGCTCAGGAAATCGAAGATCTCCTTGGGCTTGGGCAATTCACCGAGGCTTACCTCGGCGCCCTCGGCGAGCTCTTCCTCGATGATCTCGTTGCACAGATCGATGCACTCGTCGCAGATGTAGACGCCGGGCCCGGCGATGAGCTTCTTGACCTGCTTCTGGCTCTTGCCGCAGAACGAGCACTTGAGCAGATCGGCGGTCTCACCAATACGTGCCACGATCCCAGCTCCTTTTCAGTGCTGCCCTTTCGGTACTCCCCACCACCGGGCGGGTGAGTGGGGCTCGGCGTCCTTCACAGTACCCGCGAACGACGACCATAAGCAGCGTCAAACGGGTTGCGTCTTCAGCGTGTCGAAGACCTGGTCGATCAGGCCGTACTCCACTGCCTGCTCTGCGGTGAGGATCTTGTCGCGCTCAACGTCCCGACTGACTTCTTCGGGAGTCTTACCCGTTGAGTCGGCGATCATCTGCTCCAGCAGCGCGCGCATGCGGATGATCTCGTTGGCCTGGATCTCGAGGTCGGAGATTTGGCCACCGGTGCCCTCGGTGTAGGGCTGGTGGATGAGGATGCGGCTGTTGGGCAGCGCGTACCGCTTGCCGGGAGCCCCGGCTGCCAGGATCACGGCGGCGGCCGACGCGGCCTGGCCAAGGCAGACCGTCTGGACGTCCGGCTTGAGGTAGCGCATCGTGTCGTAGATGGCCGTCATCGCGGTGAACGAGCCGCCCGGGCTGTTGATGTAGAGCTGGATGTCGCGGTCGGGATCCATCTGCTGCAGGCACAGCAACTGCGCCATGACGGCATTGGCGACGTCGTCGCTGATCGGCGTGCCGAGGAAGATGATGCGGTCCTCGAACAGCTTCGCGTAGGGGTCGATCCGGCGGAACCCGTAGGACGTCCGCTCTTCCCACTGCGGGATGTAGTAGCTCACGCTTTGCCCTTCTTTACGTCGCCCTGATGGGAGATGACGTGGTCGATGAAGCCGTACTCCTTGGCCTCGTCCGGCGTGAACCAACGGTCGCGGTCGGCGTCCTCTTCGGTCCGCTCGATCGTCTGCCCGGTGTGCTTGGACTGCAGCTCGTTGAGCCGCTTCTTGAGCAAGAGGCTCTGCTCGGCCTGGATGCGGATGTCGGAAGCAGAGCCGCCGATCCCGCCGGACGGCTGGTGCATCATGATGCGCGCGTTCGGTAGGGCGTACCGCTTGCCCTTGGTGCCCGACGCGAGCAGGAACTGGCCCATGGACGCAGCCAACCCGAGCGCCACCGTGGCGACGTCGTTGGAGATGAACTGCATCGTGTCGTAGATGGCCAAGCCGGAGTCGACCGAGCCGCCCGGGCTGTTGATGTAGAAGTAAATGTCTGCCTGCGGATCCTCGGCGTTGAGCAGCAGCAACTGCGCACACAAGGCGTTGGAGTTCTGGTCGCGCACCTCCGAGCCGAGGAACACGATGCGTTCCTTGAGCAGCCGCTGGTAGATGTGACCGTCGAGGTCCTGGGGGCCGATTTCGGTGTTCACGTCCTCGACCCTAGACGGCTCATGCGCCAGAGACACGCGTGAACACGTCCTGTTCGCTGACGGCAGACGAATCCTCTAGGTAACCTCCCCCCATGGATTGGGACCCGCTGCGCTACCTCAGCTTTGCTGACGAACGCGGCCGGGCGTTCGTCGAGCTGCTGACGCGTGTGGGTGCGGAGGCCCCGACCACCGTGGTCGACCTCGGGTCAGGTCCGGGCACCTTCACCGCCCTGCTCGCCCAGCGCTGGCCCCATGCCCACGTGATCGGCGTGGACAGCAGCCCGACGATGGTCGAGTTCGCGACCAAGGAGAGTCCCAACGTCGACTACGTGCAGGCGGACATCCACCGGTGGGAACCGAGTGAACCGATTGACGTCCTGATCAGCAATGCGACCCTGCACTGGGTCCCTGAACACCTGACGAAGCTGATTCCGCGACTCGCGCGCTCTGTCGTGCCCGGCGGCTGGTTCGCCTTCCAGGTTCCCGGCAACTTCGACGAACCGAGTCACACCATCCGCCAGGACCTGGAAGCGCTGCCCGAGTACGCGCAACACCTCAGGTACGCCTCCAAGGGCGCGGCCCACGATGCCCGCGCCTACCTGCACGCCCTCACCGACCTCGGCTGCAAGGTCGACGCCTGGGA
>DATFFJ010000160.1:0-6240 GCA_035250065.1 Aeromicrobium sp.
GTACGGTCCTCACCTGTGAGGCCGCGGCCGGCACCTGCGCCAAGTGCTATGGCCGGTCGCTGGCCACCGGCAAGCTCGTCGACATCGGCGAGGCGGTCGGCACAATCGCGGCCCAGTCCATCGGCGAGCCGGGCACCCAGCTGACCATGCGTACCTTCCACACCGGTGGTGTGGCCGGCGACGACATCACGCACGGCCTGCCGCGCGTCGTCGAGCTCTTTGAGGCTCGTCAGCCCAAGGGCAAGGCGCCGATCACCGAGGCCGCTGGACGCATCACCATCGACGACACCGACCGGTCGCGCAAGATCGTCGTGACGCCGGACGATGGCTCCGATCCGCTGGAGTTCCCGGTGAGCAAGCGCATGCGCCTGCTTGTCCAGGACGGCGACAGCGTCGACGTCGGTGACCAGCTCACGCACGGCACGCCGGATCCGCAGGAGGTCCTGCGCATCCTCGGTGTTCGCCGGGCGCAGGAGCACCTCGTCGATGAGGTCCAGGAGGTCTACCGCTCGCAAGGCGTGGCCATCCACGACAAGCACATCGAGATCATCGTGCGGCAGATGCTGCGTCGCGTGACGGTCATCGAGCAGGGCGACTCGAACCTCATCCCCGGCGATCTCGTCGACCGGGCGATGTTCGAGGAAGAGAACCGTCGCGTGGTCGCCGAGGGCGGCACGCCGGCCTCCGGCCGCCCGGTTCTGATGGGCATCACGAAGGCCTCGCTTGCCGTCGAGTCGTGGCTGTCGGCCGCGTCGTTCCAGGAGACGACTCGCGTGCTCACCGACGCTGCCATTCACGGCAAGTCGGACAAGTTGCGTGGCCTGAAGGAGAACATCATCATCGGCAAGCTGATCCCGGCCGGCACCGGCCTGGAGCGGTACCGGAACATCCGGGTCGAGCCGACTGAGGAAGCCCGTCAGGCCGCCTACGCCGTCACCGGATACGAGTCGTACGGCGACTACGGATTCGGTGGCGACGGTGCGCCGGTCCAGCTGGAGGACTTCGACTTCACCAGCTACGAGAGCTGACGCCGACAAACTCCACACCCGAAAGAAGCCCGAGCCGATGGTTCGGGCTTCTTTCGGTTCACCGCGGCAGGGATTCTCGCGGACGGAATGCCCAGTCGAGGTTCGACTCGAACAGGGGCCGGAACAGCACCGCGACCGGCTTTGTCATGAGGAGCAGGCCGAGGACGATGGCGCCGGCGACCGTGATCAGGACGCCCAGATCTCCCAGCGCGCGCAGCGTGGGGAAGAGGTTCGTTTCGTGCAGGAGGAACAGGACGACGAATCCGTGCAGGAGATAGCAGTACAGCGTGCGCTCGCCAAACCGGGTCATCCATGACGCACGCCGACTGACGAGCGAGACGACGGCGAGGCTCATCAGCAGTCCGACCACGAGCAGCATGGCGCGAGTCGTGATTCCGTCGATCGGCCCGACATCCAACGCCGCCTCGTCGTACCGGTGGCGCCATTTCGTCCACGACACGTCCCAGCCCGAGCTGTACAGGGCACAGGCCGCGGCGACGCCGGCGAGGAACAGCGCCGACGCGATGCGCACCCGCGTTGCAGCGAGCCGCTCGAACCGGTCAATCGTCATGTACATGCCGATGACGTAGAACGGCAGGAATCCCAGGGCCTTCGGCATCCCGATGACGTTGGGGATCTCCGTCAACGGAGCCAGCAGGGAGATCACGATCGACACGAGGATCGGGTGCCGCAGGTGGCGCCAGATCGGGGTTGACATCCGCCAGACGAACAACGCGGCCAGCCACCATGCGACCCATTTCGGGGAGAGCAGCACGTAGGGATCCGGTGAGCCGGTGTAGTGCCGTTGCAGGACCTGGTACGTCGACTCGACGAGGAGATAGGGGATCACCAGGGTGCTGACGGTTCGCTGGATTTCCTTGGGTGTGCCACGGAAGTTGCGCGAGACATAGCCGGAGAGGATGGCGAAGGCGGGCATCATCAGCAGGTTGAGCCAGTAGTAGATCGCCCGGCCCGATTCCAGGGTGATGAAGTGGAACAGCGGATGGGTGATGACGACCATCAGCATGACCCAGAAGCGGGCGTTGTCGATGAACGCCACACGCGGCTTGGGTGCCGGGGGAACCGTCGTTGCCTGAGGGTCGGTCACGGCCGTCATCTGCTTGACTCTAACCGTGATGGGGACTCAGCGGATTGGTGCCTATGCGGTGGTGGTCCGCGAGAACGCCTTGCTGCTGACGCGAGTGTCTGCTGTCGGCTTCCCGCCGGGGTGGTGGGGACTGCCCGGCGGTGGGATCGATCACGGCGAGTCCCCGGTGGACGCGCTCGTACGCGAGCTGCACGAGGAGACTGGCCTCACACCGATGGCGATCCGGCTGGTCGACGTCCACGACATCCACACGGTGGCGCCCGGCCGTGGTGACCAGTACGAGGACTACCACGGCATCCACCTGCTTTACGCCGTCGAGGTCTCGCCGGACCAGGACCCGCGTGTTGTCGAGCAAGGCGGAACGACCGACGCAGTCACGTGGGTCCCCTTGGCCGACTTGGCCCCAGACGAGGCGGATCGCCAGAATCTGACGCTGCTGCCCGTCGTCACCTACGTAGTAGAGCGGATCGATCGGTTCGTGATAGGCGCGACCGGCGACGCCGACGGGGTAGGCCCGGGCGCCGGGATCCAGAACAGCACCGCGTAGTAGCCCCGTGCCGACAGGACGTAGCTCGCCAGGCCACGCTCACCGTTGGGACCAACTGCCTCGTAGGTCGTGGTGACCTCGTTCAGATCCTCGACGACGTCGACCCGCGGCTCCTCCTGGATGCTCTGCGCGAACTTCTCGGCAATGCTGCTGGCGTCGAGGGCCTTCGAGGTCGCGACGACCACGAACGCCGGCTTGTATGCGCTGAGCAGCAGCTCGGCGCCCAATGGCCTCCGCCACCCGTTGAGGAGGCGGGAGGACGGCCTGGCGTCGAGATCCATGCCCGGCCAGATGAGCCCGCTGGTGTCGGCGCGGCGGACGCCGAGCGGCACATCGACGTCGCTGTCGCGGCGTCGGTTGGCCTGGCCGGCTCGTGGATCGCCGACGTAGGCGACGCGCAGGTACATGACCGGTTTGCGGTCGGTGGCCGGCGCAGACGTGCGAGTCGCCAGGTCGCCCGGATCCACACGCATCGTCACGGTCAGCTTGCGGCCGTTCGGCGTCGTATCGGTGACGCGCACGTAGCACGAGGTGATCCGCCTGGCCCTCGAGTTGCAGTAGCGGGCGAGGTCGCTGCGGACGATGCCGGCCTTGGGCAGGATCACGTCGATCTGCGCGAGCATGGCGCGGACGACGTCGGTGGGCGATCCGTTGACCCGCATCAGCGACACCGTGACGTCGGGTTTGGGCGGGTCGCTCAGCAACCGGAATGTGTCTTCGGTCGGAGCTGCGCTCGGCGTGGGCGTCGGCGGCACACAGGGTGTGCCGCGCGCCTCTCGGTCGTCGCAGCGGCGTTGCTGGTCCGCGTCACGGCGCGCCTGGGCCGTCTCGAGTTCGGTTTGATACGCCTGGATCAGCCGATCGCTGCGGTAGCGAACGAGCGGGCCCACCTGGCTGGCACCGCGGGGGACCCGGAATCCGTACGCGATGGGGCTGTCCGGCCCGGACTCGTGTTCGGTGACGTCGGTGGTTGCCGAGGTCTCGGGCGAGGCGGGGGATGGCTCGGTCGGTTCCGGTGTCGTCGTTCGCGGACCGCAGGCGCCGAGCAGCACCGGGATCAGCACGAGTGTCGTCACGCCGGTGACACGTCGACCCATCTGTTCCTCTCCATCGGCCTGCAGTGTCCCACCGCAGGTGCCAGATATCCTCGAATCCGTACCAATCCGCCCAGTGCCGGGCATCATTCTTCCATCCCGAGGAGCGCCGGGTGTCTGCCGCAACCGATGTCGCCGCTGCCTTGCGGCGCAACGGTATCGGTGACGTCGACGATTCGACCCTTACCCGGGCTCTCTACAGTTCAGACGCTTCGCTGTACCGCGTGGTTCCCCGGGTGGTGGTCCGACCACGTCACGCCGATGAGCTGCTGGCGACCGTCGCGGTCGCGTACGAGTCCGGCGTGCCCCTGACCATGCGAGGCGCCGGCACCTCCATCGCCGGAAACGCCATCGGCACGGGCATCGTGGTCGACGTTGCGAAGCACCTGAATCGGGTGCTCGAGATCGATACCGAAGCCCGCACTGCGCGGGTGGAGCCGGGCGTCGTTCACGCGACGCTGCAGCACGCGCTTTCCGGCACCGGTCTGCGGTACGGCCCCGACCCATCGACGCACACGCGCTGCACGATCGGCGGCATGATCGGCAACAACGCGTGCGGCAACCGTGCCCTCGGCTACGGGCGGGCCGCCGACAACGTCGCCGCGCTCGAACTCGTCACCGCTGCCGGGGAGCAGCTCACGGTCGGGCGCGGCGGTACCAGCGATTCGGCCACGCTCGGTCGACTGCGCGACATCGTCAGCGGGGGCTTGGCCACCATCCGCCCCGAGTTCGGTCGCTTCGGCCGACAGGTGTCTGGCTACAGCCTGGAACATCTGCTGCCGGAGAACGGGTTCGATGTCGCGTCCTTCATGGCCGGCAGCGAGGGCACGCTCGCGGTCATCACCGAAGCCGTCGTCGATCTCGTCGCTGACGCCGCGGTGCGCCACGTCGTCGTGCTCGGCTTTCCGACGATCGCTGACGCCGCTGACGCCGTCCCGTCCCTCTTGGCGTTCGGGCCGGTCGCCTGCGAGGGGCTCGGCGCCCGCATCGTCGACGTCTACCGGGCCAAGCACCATGCCGTGCCCGAGTACCCCGACGGCCAGGGCTTTCTCTATGTCGAGCTGGCCGGAGACGACCCTCGGGAGCTGGCGGCCACGGCGAACGACGTCGTCGCGGCGTCGGGTGCCCTCGGCTTCCGCCACGTCACCTCCCCTGTCGAGCAAGCCGTGCTGTGGCGCATCCGCGAGGAGGGAGCCGGTCTTGCGTCGCGGGTGTGGGATCGTCCAGCGCTCTCCGGATGGGAGGACGCGGCCGTCCCCCCGGAGCGCTTGGGTGATTACCTGCGCGACTTCGACCGCCTGCTGTCAGACCATGACGTGCACGGCGAGCCGTTCGGCCATTTCGGCGACGGATGCGTTCACGTCCGTATCGACTTCCCGCTCGACGACGACGGCGGCCATCGCATCTATCGCGACTTCATCACCGAAGCGGCCGCGCTTGTCGGGGGCTATGGCGGCTCGCTTTCGGGTGAACACGGTGACGGCCGCGCGCGGTCCGAACTGCTGCCGGTGATGTACTCGGCCGAGGCGATCTCCCTGTTTGAGCAGGTCAAGGGCTTGTTCGACCCGAACGACATCCTGAATCCCGGAGTCCTCGTCCGGCCCGCAGCCATCGACGCTGACCTACGCACTCTGGGCCGGGGAGTCCTCACGGCGCCCCTCGGCCTGGGGTTCGCTCATGACGACGGCGACCTCGGGGTGGCTGTTCACCGATGCACCGGCGTTGGGAAGTGCGTCGCCGGAACCACGCCAACTGGCGTCATGTGCCCGTCATTCGTGGCCACCCGCAACGAGAAGGATTCAACCCGCGGACGGGCGCGCGTCCTGCAGGAGGCGATCGATGGGCGCTTGATCAAGGGCGGCATCGTGGCGCAGGAGGTGCATGAGGCTCTGGATCTGTGCCTGTCCTGCAAGGGTTGTGCCAGCGACTGTCCGACCGGTGTCGACATGGCCACCTACAAGTCGGAGGTCCTCCACCAGACCTACCGCGGGCGACGACGGCCGCGCAGTCACTACATCCTCGGTCGTCTGCCGATGTGGGCACGGTTGACCTCACCGATTGCCTGGCTGGCGAATCTGGGGCTTCGCATCCCGGGCCTGGCGCATCTGGCGCGTTGGGTGGCCGGTGTCGACCAACGGCGCAGCCTTCCCCAGTTCGCGCTGAGGCGGTTCTCGAAGGCGGATGCCACGGGCTGGTACGGCCGTCGCGGGCCCTTGCTCGCATCCGACGGCGGGGGCGCCCCCCTCAGCGCTGATGAGAATCTGCCTCGCGTGCTGCTGTGGGCGGACACGTTCACCGAGTACTTTTCGACGGCCGGCGGACATGCGGCGGTCCAGGTGCTGGAGGACGCCGGGTATGCCGTTGAGGTCTTGCCCCGCTCAGCCTGTTGCGGGCTCACCTGGATCACCACCGGTCAGCTGGACCAGGCCCGCGGCATCGTCCAGACAGCCATCGATCAGCTTC
>DATFFJ010000161.1:0-2143 GCA_035250065.1 Aeromicrobium sp.
TCTTCGAGCAATCCGACGACCTTCTCGCTGCCCTGCCAGCCGGCGGCGTACTGTCCGCGCGCGGTCGTCTGATCCAGCGGTTGCATCAGCTGAGTGGCCGAGAGCACCTTGATCTTCTCGGCCTGCAGTTGGCGCGGGCCGAAGTTGACCGGCTCCTCCATCCCGATCAGTGCCAGCAGCTGCATCAGGTGGTTCTGGATCACGTCGCGCGCCGCACCGACTCCGTCGTAATAGCCGGCCCGTCCGCCCAGTCCGATGTCCTCGGCCATGGTGATCTGGACGCTGTCGACGTAGTTGTTGTTCCAGATCGGTTCGTACAACTCGTTGGCGAACCGCAGCGCAAGGATGTTCTGGACGGTCTCCTTACCCAGGTAGTGGTCGATGCGGAACACCGACTCCTCGGGGAAGACGCTGTTGACCACCGAGTTGAGTTCGCGGGCACTCTCCAGGTCGTGGCCGAATGGCTTCTCGATGACGACGCGGCTCCACCGGTCCTGGCTCGGGCGGGCCAGGCCCGACTTCTGCAACTGCTCGCACACCATTTGAAAGGCGTTGGGCGGGATGGACAAGTAGAACGCGTGATTGCCGCCGGTGCCGCGTTCGGCGTCGAGCTTTTCGAGCGTCTCGGCGAGCCGGCCGAACGCCGCTTCGTCGTCGAACGTGCCCTGGACGAACCGGATTCCCTCGGCCAGGCGGTCCCAGACCTCCTGGCGGAACGGCGTGCGCGCATGCTGCTTGACGGCGTCGTACACGACCTTGCCGAAGTCCTCATCGGCCCAGTCCCGCCGCGCGAAGCCGACGAGGGCGAAGCTGGCCGGCAACAGCCCGCGGTTGGCCAGGTCGTAGATCGCCGGCATCAGCTTCTTGCGGGCCAGATCGCCGGTGACGCCGAAGATCACCACGCCACACGGGCCGGGAATCCGCGGCATCCGCTTATCGCGCTTGTCCCGCAGGCAGTTATGCCAGCCCTGTCCGGTGGACGTGACCTTGTCGTTGACGGCGGTCATTCTCGGCTCAGGGCTTCTTCTCGTCCAACTGCCCCTGCGTCGCCTCGAGAAGTTCAAGCCATGCCTTCTCGAACTTCTCCACACCCTCTTCTTCGAGCACCCGGAACACGTCTGGTAGGTCGACGCCCACCGCGGAGAGTTTGTCGAAGACCGCCTGCGACTCTCCGGCTTTCCCGGCCACGGTGTCGCCGGTGATCACGCCGTGGTCGGCCACCGCGTCAATCGTCTTCTCCGGCATGGTGTTCACCGTGTTCGGGGCGACCAGTTCGGTCACGTACAACGTGTCTGAGTATTCCGGGTTCTTCACGCCGGTGGACGCCCACAGCGGACGCTGTACGCGCGCGCCGCCGGACGCCAGAGCTTCGTATCGTGAGCCACCGACGAACACTTCCTCGTAGGCCGCGTAGGCCAGCCGCGCGTTGGCGACGCCGGCCTGACCGCGCAGCGCCAACGCGTCATCGCTGCCGATCTTCTCCAGCCGGTTGTCGATCTCCGTGTCCACCCGGGACACGAAAAACGATGCGACCGAATGGATTTTCGAGATGTCGTGGCCGGCCTCCTTGGCCGCCTCAAGCCCTGCCAAGTAGGCGTCCATCACGGCGCGGTGGCGTTCGACCGAGAAGATCAGCGTCACGTTGACCGAAATGCCCTCGGCGATAACGGCCGTGATCGCCGGCAATCCGGCCAAGGTGGCGGGGATCTTGATCAGCAGGTTGGGCCGGTCGACGATCTTCCACAGCTCGATCGCCTGCAGGATCGTCTTGTCGGTGTCGTGAGCAAGGCGCGGGTCGACCTCGATCGACACTCGGCCGTCGACGCCGTCGGAGCGCTCGTACTGCTTGGCCAGCACGTCGCACGCGTTACGGACGTCGTCGGTGGTGACGGTGCGGATGGTGGCGTCCACATCGGCGCCACGCTCGGCGAGTTCGGCGACCTGCGCGTCGTAGGCCGTTCCCTTCGACAACGCGGCCTGGAAGATCGAGGGGTTGGTGGTGACGCCGACGACGGACTTGGTGTCGATCAGCTCCTGCAGGTTGCCCGTCTGCAGTCGGTCCCGAGACAGGTCGTCCAGCCAGACGGACACACCCGCCGCGGACAGTGCCGCGAGATTCGGATTCTGAGCCATGGTGTTGCCT
>DATFFJ010000162.1:0-2073 GCA_035250065.1 Aeromicrobium sp.
ACCGTCCTGACCAGCTCGACCGTGCCCTCGCCGCCCTTCGGCCGCTGCACTGCGTCGTCGTCGACGACGCTTCGCTCGAGCCTGAGGCGGTAGCCGAGGTCGCGGGCCGACATCACGCGGACCTGATCCCCTTCCGGGACAACGTCGGCCCCGCGGCGGCGCGCAACACTGGACTCGCCACCGTCGCCACGCCATACGTCGCGTTCGTCGACTCCGACGTGGAGGTGACCGCCGCCAACCTGTTGAAGCTGGCGAGGCACTTCGCGGACCCGGCAGTCAGCCTCGTCGGACCACGGGTCGCCGGCATCGCTCGTTCCACGCGCCCCCGCTGGTTCGAGAGGTACGACGCGGCCGCCTCCTCCCTCACCCTCGGAACCACCCCCTGCAACGTCCGACCCGCCGCCGCCGTCGCCTGGCTTCCCAGCGCCTGCCTCGTCGCCCGCACGAAATCCGTAGGCTCCGGGTTCGACCCAGACCTCCGGGTCGGCGAAGACGTCGACCTGGTCTGGCGCCTCGTCGAAGCCGGCCACCGGGTGCGCTACGACCCCACAATCGAAGCGCACCACGACGCCCGCCCGACCATGCGCGGCTGGCTCGGACGCAAGTTCCTGTACGGCACGGGCGGAGCCACCCTCGCCGCCCGGCACGGCAACAAACTCGCACCCGCCGTCCTCACCCCCACATATGCCGTCGCCGCCGCAACTCTGCTGCTGCGCAGCCGCTGGAGCGTCCCGGTCACCACAGCCGCGGTGGCGTTCGGGGCTCGTTCGATCCGCACTTCCTTGCCTGAGTCTCCGGGGAGGGACGCGATCGCGGTCCGACTCGCCGTGCGGGGGCTCGTCTGGGCGGTTCGACAGGAGACAGCACTGCTACTGCGTCACTGGTGGCCCGCCGCACTCACCGGAGCCCTCACCTCACGCAACGTGGGCAAGGCGCTCGCCGCAGCCCTCGCCATCGATTTTGCAGTGGCTGCCTCCGAACACCGCGACTCCGACGCCCGCCTTGACGTCGTCACAATTGCGGCTGGCCGCCGGCTCGACGATCTCGCATACGGAGCTGGTCTTTGGTGGGGCGCACTGAGGGCAGGTTCTCCACGTGCGTTGCTTCCACGCCGCCCCAAAATGACGAAAGGCAAGGAGTCGTGAATCCGTCAGGTCGCCACCGAGCCACCGCGGCCTGACCTCTGGGTGATTGGCAAAGAGGTCAGCGGCGGACTGTTGACTCGATGCCCTGAAGGTGTCCACTCGCGGACATTGTGCGGACATCGGGCCCGAACGCCACAGAGACGGCTCCCGGATCTCTCCGGAAACCGCCTCTGAGAGGCTGTCGCACGAATCCGCGTCGTGAGCGCGTTTCGTGCGGCGGTCTGGCAGGCCGGCTGCCCGAGAATTGTGCATGGCGTACAACTTCGTGGCTGCTGATCGCGAGCAGCTTCTGCTGATTCCACCGTCGGTGGCGGACTGGCTGCCGGAGGACCATCTGGCCTGGTTCGTGCTGGACGTGCTCGCCGAGCTCGATCTGACCGACTGAACCGAACACATCGCCCACCACGCCCAGCGCCTCTCCACCGGGCTCAACCTCGACCCCGACACCGTGACCCGCGAACTCTCGCGAGCGGTCACCGAGAGACTTGAGTCCATTCGAGACCCCGTGGCCAAACACTCCGGCCTATCGCGTTGAGCCGTGGCGGCTGCAACAGGCTGCCCCAAGACCGTCCCGAAGCACGATGCTTCATGGGAGTTCGTCGACGTCCGGAGGAGCATTGGCGGCTATAAGACACGATGGGCTCAGGACCGGTGTTCAGTGGACTTCGCCGTCCGCATGCACGACCTACGACACGCCCACGCCTCCAGCTCCGACACGAAGAGGGCGACGGAGCGAATGGGACACGCCCAGCTCCAAACCACGCAGAAGTACTCTCACGCACTTTCCGATTCCGACCGGAAATCCTCGACGCCCTCGCACGAGCGCGGCCGCGGCGCCCGCAGTGAACGTCGGATTGCGCACTCCCAGCGCCGGCACAGCCCTGCGGCAGACCATCGAGTTCTGAAGCCCAGCAACAACGCGACGAGA
>DATFFJ010000163.1:0-8638 GCA_035250065.1 Aeromicrobium sp.
GAGACGGCAAACATGTCGTACGCCTCGCGGTAGTTGATCGTCACCCAGTGTGAATAGAGCTTTGCTGCACCGTACGGCGAGCGAGGGTAGAAAGCCGTGGTCTCGTCCTGTGGCGGCGGGGTGGCGCCGAACATCTCAGACGTCGATGCCTGATAGAACCGGGTCTCCAGGCCGGCGGCTCGGATCGCCTCCAGCAGGCGCAGCGTGCCGACCGCATCGGCGGAGGCGGTGTATTCCGGCATTTCGAAGGAGACCTGGACGTGGCTCTGGGCGCCGAGGTTGTAGACCTCATGCGGCGCGATGCCGTGGATCATGTTCGCGAGGCTGACGCCGTCGGTCAGGTCCCCGTAGTGGAGGTGCAGATTCGGGTTGCCGGCGAGATGGTCGATGCGTTGCCGGTTGAGCGATGATGCCCGACGCACCAGTCCGTGCACTTCATAGTCCTTGTCCAGCAACAACTCGGTGAGGTACGAGCCGTCCTGGCCGGTGATGCCAGTGATGAGTGCGCGGCGAGTCATGAGGAGCAGGCTATTACAGGGCGTCTGTACGCACGGTGGCGGTGGGAGCAGGCTGCAGATAGCGCGGGTCCTCGATCACGCCGGTCTCCAATCGGGCCATGTCGGCGGCGACCATTGCAGCGATGACGTCCCGCAAGGGGACGCGCGCCGACCACCCGATCGCCCGTTTCGCCGGGCCTGGATCGGCAACGAGAACCGGTGCGTCGGCCGGCCGCATGAGATCCGTGTCAAACTCGATGTGCCGCCACGGGTCGTCGATTCCGCCGGCGTCGAAGGCGAGGGCGATGAGGTCGCGCAGGGAGTGGTCGACACCGGTGCCGATCTCCAGATCCACCGGTTCGTCGCGGCGGACCATTCGACGCATGGCGTCGACGTAGTCACCTGCGAAGCCCCAGTCCCGACGCACGTCAACGTTCCCGAGCCGCAGCGGTTCAGGATCGCCGGCGGCGATCCGAGCGACGGCCTCGGTGATCTTCCGTGTGACGAACTGATGTCCACGCAGCGGGCTCTCGTGATTGTGCAGCTTCGCGAAGCAGGCCGGGAGGTCGTGCGCCGATCGGTATTCGGCGACGGCCACCTCTGCTGCGGCCTTCGCCGCTGCATAAGGACTCTTGTTCCCAGCACCGACCGTCCCCGAAGACGCGTGAAACACATGGGTGTCTTGCCCGCTTGCCGTGCGATGATCCATGACGGCCTGGAGCAGTCCGGTGACGGCCGTCTCGTTGGTCGCGGCTACCGCCTCTCGCGCGTCCCAGCTTCGGCCCACGCTGGTGAAGGCGGCAAGGTTGTAGACCTCATCCGGCTGGCAATCCCGCAGGATCGTCCGCAGCCCGGAACTGTCGCGGATGTCGAGTTCAAGCACGTGCACGTTCGACAGGTAGGCCGGAATGCGGTGGCTGTTCGAGCTGCCGGGGCGCACCGTGCCCACGACCCGCGTGCCCTCGTCGACGAGCAGCCGAGCAAGATACACGCCGTCCTGGCCGGTGACACCGGTGATCAGCGCGACCCGGCCGGAGGTGCGTTCGCCCTTCATCGACCCGAGCCCGCCGCCAGTCCCACGATGACATCCTCGAAGGCACTGGTGATGCGATGCGGGTTGAACTTCTCCTCGGCAACCGCTCGGGTTCGCTTCCCGATCTCGTCGCGGACTTCCGGATCGCGGGCATCCCTCGTCAGCCAGTCGGCGGCTCGGCGGGCGCCTTCCGGCGTCGGCGCGCCGACGAAACCACCGCAGGCCGCGATGTCCGCAGCCGCGGGGTTGTCGGTCGGCATCAGGCCGATGAGCGGGCGACCGGCAGCCATGTACGTGAGCACCTTGCTCGGAATCGAGAACATCGCAGCTTCGGGTTCGAGCAGGCTGACCAGAACGTCGGCAGAGGCGAGCGTTTCGGACAGCAGCTCGGCCGGCTGGAACGGGTGAATCGTGATCGGGAGATCGGGCCGCTCGGCCGCGACGGCTCGCAGGTCGTCTGCAGCCTCACCTTGGGATACCACGGCGAGGACAGCCGGCAGTCCGGCAGCGCGGGCTGCGACGAGGAGGTCGACCAGCAGGCCGGGGTTGTGCTTGCGCCCGAGGGTGCCGGCGTACAACAGCCGAAGGTCGCTTGCGTCTGTTCCGGCGAAGATCGACGCCGCTTGTGGGTTGTCGCGCTCGCCCGGGACGGTGTCCTCCAGAGGCGCCCAGTTGGGAATCACCGACACCTTCGCCGGGTCAACCCGCCACCGCCGATAGACAGCGGTGAAGGCGTCGCCGATTGCGATCACGTGACCGGCCTGACGCGTACACCAAGCCTCAAGCCGGTCAAATCCGGTGGCGATGGGCTTGGCCACCGGCTTGGGAAGGCGCCTGCTCGCTTCGTCGGCCATTGCCGCGCTCCAGACGTCCTGATGCCAGAGGATCCACGGCACGCCGGTGCGACGAGCGGTCCGGACGAAGGCGGGCATGGACAACAGGGGCAGGTTGCAGGTGATGACCACGCCCGGCCAATCGGCCAGGCGTTCGGCCGTAGCCCGCCCGTACGCCCTCTCCCACCGGATCCGATCTGCTGGTGAGTACTTGTCAAGGGGTCGTCCCACGTCGATCTGGTCGAAGGTCAGCGTCTCCGGGTCCCCGGGCTCCCGCTGGAGTCGGCCCTTCCCACTGAGGTACTCGGCCGCAGACAGGTGGAGGACGCGATGGCCGCGGGCTGCCAACCGGCGAGCGAGGTCGGCTTGGAACGGATGGCCGGCGAAGTCGTGGATCGCAACATCCAGGGCCACGTCCGGGACGCTGCTCAAGGGTGGGTCAGGGTCGAGTTCTGGGCTGCCATCTGGTCGTAGATCCACGCATAGGTCTTCTCCAGGCCCTCGCGCAGCGAGATGGAGGGCTCCCATCCGTAAACGGACCTGAACAGCGTGTTGTCGCTGTTGCGGCCGCGAACCCCCTGCGGGGCGTCCAGCTTGTACCGGCGCTGCACCTTGATCCCGGCGATGTCTTCGAGGATGTCAGCCATCTGGTTGATCGTGACAAGCTCCGCCGAGCCCAGGTTCACTGGTTCGGTGAAGTCTCCGGCCAGGATCTCGCGGGTTCCTCGGACGCAGTCATCGATGTACATGAAGCTGCGCGTCTGTTCGCCGTCGCCCCAGATCTCGATGTCATCGGCCAGGCCCATTTTCACGGCCGCCACCTTGCGAGAGAGCGCGGCGGGTGCCTTCTCCCGGCCACCGTCCCACGTTCCATGCGGCCCGTAGACGTTGTGGTACCGGGCGATTCGAGTCTCGAGGCCGTAGTCCTCGCGGAAGTGGCGGGCCATCCGCTCGGTGAACAGCTTCTCCCAGCCGTAGCCGTCTTCTGGATCGGCCGGGTACGCGTCGTCTTCCTTCAGTGCGGTGACGTTGGGATCGGTCTGCTTGGCACCGTTGTAGACGCAGGCCGAGCTGCTGTAGAAGAAGCGCTGGGTTCCGGCATCGCGCGCAGCGACCAGCATGTTCGTGCTGGTGAGCACCGACAGCATGCATTCGGCCTTGTTGTTCTCAATGAACCCCATGCCGCCCATGTCCGCGGCCAAGTTGAAGATGTCGTCGGTTCCCGTGGCGATCTTGTGCGCGGTGTCTGCGTCGGAGCAGTCGCCCTCCAAGTTCTCGGCATCGGGATGGACTTGATACCACTCCTCGAGCGGCTTGACGTCAACGGCGCGAACATCTTGGCCAGCAGCAATGAGATCGGCCACAAGATGGCCGCCGATGAAGCCTCCGGCTCCGGTGACCAATGTCCCCATGTGTGGCCTACCCTTCCTTGGTTGTCCACGACATACTATGTGGCCCCAATCGGAGTTCAAGGCGCGACCGGGGGACGTCCCGCCCGACACAGGGCGTCGCCCGTAGACTCGCGTGCGAAACTGACTCGAATCGCGTACTCCCATCAGAAGGGGAACCTGTGGACCTGCACCAGTTCTTGGGCATCTTGCGGGCACGCTGGCGCTTCGTCACCCTCGTGATGGCCGTCGGGGCGCTGACGACGGCCGTCTTCATCGTCATGACGCCGTACACCTACGCATCCACCGCGACCCTCTTGGTGTCCACACCGCCTTCGGGAGTTCTGGATCCCTACGGCAGCGTGCAGACCGCACAGCAGCGGGCCCAGTCGTATGCGAATCTGGCCACCGACGCCGAGTTCCGGCAGCAGGTCGGGTCTCGCTTGGACGGCGGGCTGGGTGATGGCTCGGTGTCTGCTGAGGTCATTCCGCAGACCTTGCTGCTCCGAGTGAACGCTGTCGCTGGTTCCCCTGAACGTGCTCAGCAGATCGCCACCGTCGCAGCGGACGAGATCATCCGCATGGTCAAGGAGCTGGAGACGCCGGCCAACCCTGACATCCCTGCTCCGATCGTTGCCAGTTTGGCGTCGAAGGCCACGGTCAACCCAGTGCCCGTTGCACCGAACATCCCCTTGAACATTGTCTCGGGCATTCTGCTGAGTCTCTTGGTCAGCGTGGCAGGTGCAGTCTTGCGAGACAGCCTCGACACGTACGTGCGCACCAGTCATGAGGTGGAGGAACTGACCGGCCACAGCCCGCTGGCCGTACTGCCTTTCGACGCGTCCGTCCAAGATCAGCCGTTGACCTCGGACGACGTTTCTGCCTCGCTGGCTGAAGCGTTTCGAGTCCTTCGAACCAACCTCAACTTCGCCAACCTCGATGCGAAAAACCAAACGATGCTCGTCACCAGTTCAGTCCCTGACGAGGGCAAGACATTCGTCGCGGCAAACCTGGCGAGCGCGATGGCGGGGAGCGGCAGATCAGTCCTGGTCCTCGACGCCGACATGAGGAATCCGAACGTTGCCGACCTGCTGGGCTTGGAGAACGCCGTGGGCATGATCACGGTCCTCCTGGGCCGAGCGACTCTCGACCAGGCGATCCAGGTGCACCCGTCTGGGCTGCACTTCCTCGGGACGGGCCCGCAGCCGCCGAATCCGTCTGAAGTCCTGGACACGCAGGCGATGCGCAGTCTGCTCGCCACACTGCGTGATCGGTATGAGGTTGTCATCGTCGACGCGCCGCCTCTCCTTCCGGTGGCCGACTCGGCCATCCTCGCCACGGAGGTCGATGGTGTCCTGCTCCTCGTCCGACACGGCGCGACGCATCGGGAGCAACTGCGCATGGCGGTCGCGCGGCTCAATACCGTGGGTGGCCGGCTGCTCGGCACCGTCATCAACCAAGCGCCGATGCACGGTGTCGGCCAGTACGGCTACGGCTATTACGGGTACGGATACGGTTACGGATTCGGGGACGCGGACAAGACCCAGGGCCAGGCTTCAGGCAGGCGGGCGACCAAGGACCGCGGTCGCCGCGCTCGTCGCTGAGTGTCAATCCAAACGAGGACGTTTGTGGGAATCAACAGTTGGCCGCGGTCACGACGTGACCTGAGCCTGCGAGCCAGGCGACCCGGCGTTGGGTTGGCCGCGTTCCTTGTGTCTGCAGCGGTGTTGGCCTATCTGATCCGGATGTCGCAGTTGGGCGGCCATGGCCCGGCTCCCGCAGTGGTCGCCGCCGGCGTGATTGCCGTGATTGCCGTCGCCGGTGCCCATCGCGCCGGAGTCTGGGCGGTCCTGCTCGGCACCTTCCTCGTCCCCATGACGACGCTCGGGCCAAGTCCTACAAGCCTCTGGACGTTCGCCGACGCCCTGCTCGTGCTCGGATTTGTGCTCCTCGTTCCGCAGATTTTGGGGGGGCGCTTGCATGCCCCGCCCATGTTCGTTGCTGGATCGGTCATCTTGATCGTGGCCGGACTCGTCGCCTCGACGTTCTCTGGGGCGCCCTACCAGAGCTTGGCCGAGATGATGCGCGTCGTTGCCGCCGCAGTCATGCTGCCGACAGCCATTCTGCTGTGGAACCCGTCCCGCCGGAAGATCGTCGCGATTGCCGGCGCCTACACCTTGGGCTCGGCCGTCAGCGCAGCGTACGGACTCGTGACGGGGATCAAGAGCGTGGATGGGCGGTACGCGGGTTTGACCGATCACCCCAACCACTTGGGCTTGACCTCGATGTTCAGCGTGGCTTTGGTTCCGTTTCTGCTCGCCAGCAGCGGACGTGAGCGTCGATGGCTGTGGATCTCGATCGGAGCGGTCAATGCCGTGGGCGTCTGGGTCAGTGGGAGTCGCGCCGCGCTGCTGGTGCTGCTGGTCCTGCTACCGGTCTTCCCGTTGGTGAGTCGTTCGGCAGCCGGCCTAGGTCTGCTCGGATTCGCCGCAGGTATCGGACTGCTGTTTGCCGACCGGCTGCTGAATGTGGAGGGCGGGAATGCCTTGAGCCGCCTCTTGGGCGCCGGCTCGACGACTGGCTCGAATGCCGAGCGGGAGGAACGTATCGACACGATTCTGGCGACCATCCGTGAGCATCCGCTTTTGGGATCCGGGTTTGTCCATTCCTGGTTCGCGCACGTGACCTACCTTGAGGTCATGGCGGCGGCAGGGCTATTTGGGCTCATTGGCTTCTGTGCGATCCTATTGGCAGCTGACCGGACAATTCTCACCGCTCCGCCCCCCTACAACCTCTTGGCCTACCCCGCGTTCGGGTACACGATCGTCGGGTTCGCCACCAATGTCCTCTGGGACCGCTACATCTGGATTCCGATTTCGCTCAGTCTGTTGGCTTGGACCCATTCCCGCCCCAATCCCGATCGCGATCACACGGACGCGTCGTCACCCCAGCCCATGGAGGCACCTCGATGAGCCGAACCCTGCCCACCGTGGCGCGTCGCGTGCGCCAGACGATCCAGTCGTTCGACAATGGCGGCTCGGTGCTGGCCGGCATCGCGATGGGGAGCCTGATCTCCCGCCCGGCGGATCTGACGATTCGTACCCACGGTCTGACCTTGGTCACGCCCAACCTGCCGGGCGCGCGCATCCCGGTGTACGAACTCTTTGTCGAGGATTCCTATCTCCTGGATTGGTTCACCACGGGTTTGGCCGAGCCCACGGTGGTCGACATCGGTGCGCATATCGGCTGTTTTTCGCTTGCGGTCGCCGATGCGCTGCCCGGGTCGCAGGTGTTCGCCTACGAGGCGCTGCTGTCAACGTTCGGCTACCTGCAGCGGAATGTGATCCAGAATGGCTTCGCCGACCGAATCCACATTCACAACGAGGCCGTTGCGGGAACGCGCGGCACGGTCGCGTTCGGTGACACCGGACCAGGCAGCGGGCACAACGGTGTCCTCCATCTCGGACGTCCGGGGACCAAGTCCATCGAGGTCCCGAGCGTCACCATGGAGGACGTGTTCGCACGTGCCGGCGGCACGGTCGAGTTGGTGAAGATCGACGCGGAGGGCGCCGAGTACGACATGATCCTGGGATCATCCCCCGCCAGTTGGGACTCGGTACGTCGCGTGGTCATGGAGTACCACGGTGTGGAAGGACATGCGTGGGAGGAACTGCGAGAGTTCTTTGAAGCAGCGAATCTCCATGTGGCCAAGCACGTCTCGGTGGTTGAGGGCTACGGAATGGCCTGGCTGAGTCGCGATGCCTTGGATCTAAGCCCGTGAAGTGTCATCCGGTGAGCCGATTTGAGGATGCCGTGTCGTGAGCCGCCTCCCGCGGCCGCTGGAACCGATCTGGCCGCTGGCCAAGCGTGCCCATCTCGCAGCAACGGTCATCGTGGGTGCGCTGGCCCGCGTGATTTCGCCACTCTTCGGCCAACGCGGTTTGCCTCGGCACGCAAGTTTGTCTTCTGCCGCGACGGCTGCGGCCGAGCCCGCGACAACAGCCGTCCATATCGGCCCGCCCGGAGAGGTCATCGACCGTCCATCCGCCGTGGGCGAGCCGCCGTTGCACCATGTCTTCGAGAAGGCGCGTTCTGGACACCTTCCTGACCAGCATGTCCTCGACCTTCAAGACGGAACCGTGGTCGGCGACTACGGCGCAATCATCACGACGAATGGCACGCTCGACTTCGAAACCAGCCGCTACTTCAGCGTCTACAAATGGTTCGAACATCCGCTGTTCCTTCGAGCCCGCCTCCCGCGGCCGCGCCTTGTAGACGGAACCGTGGTCTCGCTCGCGACCCGTGGCGGTGACCGCAACTACTACCACTTCCTGCTCGAGGTGGTGCCGCGGTGGGCCATGGTGCAGCGCATCCTCCCCGACGTCGACATCGACGCCGTCTACGCGCCGTCGGCGCTCGGGTATCAGCGTGAGTTCCTGGCTCTGGCCGGAATCGACGTCGATCGGATCATCCCCACAGGCACGGTGCCTTCCGTGCGCGCTTCGCGACTCCTTGTGCCGGGTTATCCGAACATGCGCGAGCTTCAACCGCGCTGGATGGTCGACTGGGTGAGGCAGACATTCAAACCCGTTGACACAGATGCAAAGCCGCGCCGGTTGTTCGTGACGCGCGGATCGGGACCGAACACGCGGAGATTGATCCAGGCTTCGGCGGTTGAGGCGATGTTGCACGAGCGGGGGTTTGTCACGATCGACCCGGGGTCGATGTCCGTGCAGGAACAGATCGATCATTTTGCCGCGGCCGACGAGGTCGTCGGAATCCACGGAGCTGCCCTCACGAATCTGGTCTTCTCGCCACCGGGCGTCCGCGTCCTGGAGCTGTTCGCGCCGGAGTATGTCAATCCCTGCTACTGGGCCGTGCTCCAAA
>DATFFJ010000164.1:0-2573 GCA_035250065.1 Aeromicrobium sp.
CATCGTCGCGGGCGGCTGCCAGGACATCATTGATCAGTGCCCGGATGTCATCGAGATTGTTGGTGACGTCGATTGCTGCCAGATCGATGTCCCGCGTCGGACGGCGAGCGTCGAACGCGGCGAGCAGCACGCCGCCCTTGAGTACGAAGCGGTCAGCGTGTGGTGAGCCGCTCAACCTGTCGAGAAGTCCTTCGAGCGCGTAGAGCTGCAGCAGCTCATCGGTGGGCCGGCCCGCTGCGGACGCCACCTTGCGGAGATCGAGGTACGCCCGTCCGCCGGGGGTCGCTCGTGTCGGCCGCGTCGTCACAGCAGCACCTGGAGCACGCGTCGCAGCGAAGGCTCGGCAGCGGGAAGATGTCGCGCAAGTTCGAGGAGTTCGGCTGGCTGGTTGCCGTGCCCGTCCAACCAGCGACGGACGGCGTCGACGGCGAGTTCCTCGCCGTATAGGTGCCGTAGGCGAAACGCGTCGACGATCGAGCGCGGTGCGTCGTAGATCCCGATCTTCAGCTCGCGGTAGACGGTGAACTCGTTGCGACCGATTTCGAAGGTGTCCTGGTCGAATCGGTGCCACGTCACCGGCGCAGTCGTACGGGGAGCGCGCCGGCTGCGGGGGAGCGCGACATCGATCGTCGGAGGGATGTCGTCGACGAGCCCATGGCGAACGAGTGCGGTCGTCAGACATAACGTGGCGTCAGGAGCGCGGACCGCGATCTCAATGAGGTCGGGGTCGCCTGGGATGTCAGGCTGGACGAAAATCCCACGGGCAAGCTGCTCGACCAGGCCCTGGTCGCGCCAGCTGTACAGGACGCGGTCGGACACCCCGCGCGATCGCGCGTCGGCGTGGGTGAAGATCGCAGGCATGTCTTGAGCGCCGATCGTGGGCATGTATGAAACTGTAGCCAGACAATGACCATCTGGCTACACTTTCATCCACCGGTCGGACTCGTGAGTGCTCGAGGGCGGAGTGGGGCAATCCGCTGCTTTTGGCCGATCGTCGCCGCCGAGTTGGAGAAGAACCTTGCTGAGCCGGATCGGTGAGTGGGAACTCGTTCATCGACGATGGCCATGGAGGATGTGGGCGTCCGAAGCAGCGCACAACGAGGTCCTCCCACTTCGCCCGCAACCGTGACAGGGTTTCGTCGTGACCTGGACGGGGTGGTCGACGTGACGACGAGGGTTCGACAACTCGGAACGACACTCAAGGGCAGGCGCCGCCGCAAGGAGCTCGGCAGCGATCGTCGTGCGGGTTCGCACTCTCGGCGTGAGCTAAGGCGACTTCGCCGAGCATGGCTTCGCCGCAGCTGGCGAGCCGTGCTCGTGCTGATGGCGTTGGCGCTGCTCTCGTCCCTTGCAGCGTTGGTGTTCCTGCCCGACGCGGTGGCGCCGTACGTCGTCGGCGCGATTCTGGCGAGCGGAGCCTGGCTCAACTACGTGTTCATGCTCCAGACCGGCGGGGTGATGTCCCACGTGCTGGGTGTCATGGGCGAGGAATGGACCGCCGATGAGCTGCGCAAGCTGTGCCGGCGCGGGTGGACGCTCGTGAACCACGTCATGCTTGAACGACGGGACGTCGACCACCTCGCACTCGGCCCAGGGGGCTGATCGGTGGCGGTGTTCCAAATGGTCTCGAGGTCGACGTTCTGCAGCATTGATGAGATGCGATCGAACTGGGCGAGCACGCGACTGCTCCTCCTCCGCCAATGAGACCACGCCCGCGATCACCACCAAGTCGATCGCGCCGAGCTCTTCGACAACCTCATCCACCGAGCCGAGACATGCGCTTGACATCGGTCACCCGTATAACGATGCTCCTATGTGTTGTCAACAGTGTTGTTCGCCGGTGTTTCGGGCAGGGCATTCGAGAGACCGTCAGCCGAGCCCTCAAGACGCTACGAAACTCAGCAACGCCCTTGCCTCGCATCCTCCATCAGGGCAATATGCGTGGGTGCGTGATCGACGATGGCGACGCATCGGACAAGGGGGCACATCATGATTGGACGGGCACTACGGCGGATCACGATCGCAGCTCTAGCAGCTACTGTCGTCACCGCCATGGCGGGCGTCGCGCCCGCCCATGCTTCGCCACCGACGCACGAGAAGAGCGTCGTCAAGGACGTCGCAGTCACCATTCCTACGCTCGCAGAGTGCCCAGCCGCCCCTGGAGCCACCTCCATCGACCTCCTCTTCACCGACATCTTCCACTTGATCTTCACGGCGAACACCTTCCACGTCGGAGGGACGCAGACAGGGACGTTCGTCGTGAGGTCCGCCACCGGGGAGGCACTCGCCAGCGGGCACTTCACCACGACATTCTCCGATCAAGGACCGGGCTTCCCCACCCAGGCATTCACCGACAACCTCATTGCGACCGGCAGGGCTTCAGACGGCACACGCGTGCGGATTCACCTCACCCAACACTTCACCGTCACCCCGAACGGCGATGTGACCGTGGACCGCGTAACAGCCAGCTGCGGTTGAGCACCTGACAACCGTTCACTCGGCATCTTCGCGCCGGTCCGTCGTCGTCACACCGATCTGCCTGATGGACTGCACCCGTCGATCTGCGCTCACTC
>DATFFJ010000165.1:0-5666 GCA_035250065.1 Aeromicrobium sp.
ATTCGGGCTCGGTTGTGCTCTCGCTCAAGACCGGCCAGGCAGTGGGATTGCATTTCGCAGGCAATTTCCTCACCGCCAACTACGCCGTGCCCGGTCCCGTGATCTCCGAAAGGCTCGACCAGGTGCTGCGGGGCACACCGATACAGACGCCCACCCGCCCGCCGCGTCCGCAGCACGATGCGCCGCGCCCGGCTGTCGGCAGTGACGTCGCGACACAGTCGTCGAACGCGACCACCTATGTCGTCCCGCTCCGCGTCACCGTCGACCTGGGCGCTCCGTACCCGGACTCCGCTCCGGCACAGGGCATTACACCCACAACCGACGGTGAGACCTTCGCCCCTGAAGCACCGCCGTCCAGCTATGCGAACCGCAAGGGCTACGTCGAGGTATTCCTCGGTGAGGAGTTCACCGTCCCGTTGCCCACGGTGCGCGAGGACTCCGACGTCCTGACCTTCGAGAACTCAGACGGCTCGCCCGAGTCCGTGCTGCGCTACGAGCATTTCTCGGTCGTCATGAGCCAGAGCCGGAAGCTGTGCTACTTCAGCGCCGTCAACATCGACGGGACGCAGGAGCGCCGCGATCCGCGGCCGGGATGGCGGTCCGATAGTCGCATCGACCGCGACGCCCAGATCGAGGACGAGTGCTACGGCAATTTCCCGAGATTCGCCCGCGGCCACATGACCCGGCGCGAGGACCCGATATGGGGCACCCGCATGGAGGCCAAGCGGGGCAACGGCGATTCCATGCACGTGACCAACGCCTGCCCACAGTTGCAACCGTTCAACGCAGGCGTGTGGCTGTCGCTGGAGGACTATGCCCTCGACAACGCCAAGGAAAACGACATCAAGATCTCGGTGTTCACTGGGCCCTTCTTCGAGGCCGACGATCCTGTGCACTACAACGTCGCGATACCCAAGGCGTATTGGAAGGTCATCGTCTTCATTCATGACGACACCGGAGAGTTGTGTGCGACGGGCTATTCGATGACCAACCCGATGCCACCCGAACAGGAAGCAGCACGGCCCGAGTTCGTGTTCGGCAAGTTCAAGACGTTCCAGCGACGGATCTCGTGGATCGAGCGAAGGGCGGGGCTGTCGTTCAACGGTCTCGCGGACCTGGATCCGTTCAGGGAACAAGAAGTCGTCGGACCGCAACCTCTTGAGAGCGTGGAGGAAATCAGGTTCACCTGAACCCGCTGCGCTACAACCAGTCTCGCCGTTTGAACATCACGTACAGCAACAGAACAAGCAGCACGATGATCGCCGTGCTCGTCACGAATCCGCCGACGGTTTCGATGCCGGGATACACGACGTTCTGCCCGTAGAAGCCGGTGATGGCCGTCGGCACCGCGATGATGGCCGCCCACCCCGTGAGCTTCTTCATCACTACGTTCAGCCGGGCGTCCTGCAGCGACAGGTTCGTCTCGAACACCGTTGTGATCATGTCCCGCAACGATTCCGTCCATTCAGATACCCGCAGCACGTGGTCGTAGAGATCGGCGTACAGCGGATCGAGTTCCGGTGCGGTCTTGGCGTCGAGCCTGCGGTGCTGGATCGAGTTGACGACCTCACGCATCGGCAACACCACCCGGCGCAGCTCGACCAGATCTTTGCGCAAGCGGAAAGTCCGCCGCTGCAGACCACTTCGGGGGCTGTTGTCGGCGAACAAGTCGTCCTCGACACCCTCGATATCGTCGTCGAGCGCCTGCACCGCCTCGAAATGACCGTCGACGACCACGTCGAGCAGACCGTGCACCAACGCGCCAACGCCGTACTCCTGGCCACCCAACTCGTCGAAGCGTTGCGACACCGCGTCGATGTCGAAGTGCGGCGACAACCGCACCGTGATCAGTCCCCGCGGCAATACGAACCCGGAAATGCGGTGCGTTGCCAGCGTCGATTCGGAGTTCTCCGTAGTGGAGACCGCGTACACCGTGAAGAAGGTGTGCGTGCGGTAGACCACGGCCTTGGTGCGTTCGGCTTCGGCGACGGCGTCCTCCACCGCCCACGTGTTGAGCCCCAATTCCTGTGCAAGCTCTTTGAGGGTGGCGTGATCAGGGTCGTAGATGTCGCACCACACCAGGGTCTCGTCTTCGACGAGATAGTCCGAGATCGCGGAGAAGACGAAATCGTCCTGCGGCTTGCCGCCACGCCATACGCGGCCCCGGACGTCGGTCACCCGACCATCATGTCAGCGACAATGTCGCGCGGAGGCGAACGCAGGACCATGCCTTACCGCGGTCCGGGGTCGAAATACCGGCTCAACTAGGGAATGGTGGAAAAATGACCCCCCCAGCTAGGGGCACTGCCACAGCTGCCCGGCTCCTGTTCGGCTAGATGTGGCGATCCACGAGCAGCTGCTAGCCGCAGTCGATGGCCGGCGAGGGGTAGAGGCCGCCGATCGTCTGTGCGAGGCATGCGTACTGCTCTTCGACGTTGACGCCGCGGCCATATCGCTGGTCTTCGACGGCGCCAACAGCGGAACGCTCGGATCCAGCAGCGGGTCCGCGCGGACGTACGACGAACTTCAGTTCACCCTGGGGGAAGGACCCTGCCTGGACTCGGTCACGTATCGCAGGCCCATTCTCGTGGCCGATCTGGCGGACCCCAAGGACGCTCGCTGGCCCGTCTACGGCCCCGCCTTACTCTCCCATGAGATCCGCGGCGTGTTCGCGATGCCGCTGCTGGTGGCCGGCGAACACGTCGGCGCCCTCGACCTGTTCCGCGCTCAACCCGGCCACCTGGCAAGCGAGGTTTTCACCGGCGCCATCGTCGCCGCCGAACTCGCAGGCATCCCGCTGCTCGACCTGTTGAACGCCGACCTCCAGGCCGCCGCCAACGACCCCAACAGCAACGCGTGGGCCGAACTTCACTCGCTGTCGCGTGCCGAGGTCAGCCAGGCCACCGGCATGCTCGTCGCACAACTCGGCGTCGAACCGGCCGAGGCCCTCGTGCGACTGCGCGCCCACGCCTACGCCACCGGCCGCAGCTCCACCGACGTCGCCCGCGACATCCTCGACCGGCGGCTGAGGCTGGAGGGCGACTGATGCGCCTCATTACCGAACCACCAGGACGGAGTGCGAGATGACCGAAACCCCTCGTGAAACCCGTGTGCTGGAGGCCGTCGTGTCGCTGGTCGACAGCCTGCTTGTCGACTTTGACGTCGTCGACCTGCTCACCGAGCTCACCGAGCGCTGCGCCCAACTCCTCGACATCGAATCCGCGGGGATTCTGCTGGCCGACCCGCTCCAGCAGCTCCGCTTGCTGGCCGCGACCTCCGAGCAAGCCCGCGACTTGGAGCTGTTCCAATTGCAGGCCGACCAAGGCCCCTGCGTGGACTGCTATGCCACCGGCCAGCCGGTCTCCGTCGCCGACCTGACCACCGCGACCGAGCGCTGGCCCCGGTTCGTCCCGGCCGCGCTGGATGCCGGCTTCGCCTCCGTGCATGCCGTCCCGATGCGCGCCGCGGGCGTCGTCCTTGGCGCACTCGGCCTGTTCGGCACCCGTGCCGGCGAACTCAACGACGCCGACCTTCTCGTCGGCCAAACCCTGGCCCACGTCGCGTCCGTCGCGATCCTTCAGGAAGACGCCCCCACGCCGTCGACCGTCATGCCGCCACTGCGCTCCGCGCTCATGCGCCGCGTCCTGGTCGAGCAGGCCAAGGGGTTTCTGCGCGAGAGCCTCGACGTGTCCGTCGAACAGGCATTCCAGCTCTTGAGGACCTACGCGCGCACCCGTGGCGAGCACCTCACGGAGGTGGCCCGCCAGCTCATGACAGATCGCCATTCCCGCCCGGCGCTGTTGGCCTCGCTTTCCGAATTCGCTGCGCAACAGTCTCAGGGCTAACTGTGGCGCGCACGTGCGCGCCGGACCGCTTCCTCAACCAGCCGCTCGGCCACCGCGTGCAGCTTGGTGTTCTCGGTCTGGCTGATCCGGGTAAGCCGCTCGAAGGCCTCCTCGGCTGTGCCGCCGGACCGGCTGCGGATGATGCCGATTGCCTGATCGATGACCGCCCGGCTGCCCAACGCACGCTGCAGCTGGTTCGTCCGCTCCTGGGCCCTGGTCAGCAGCTGCGCGTTGTACACCGACACCGCTGCGGATGCGGCGAACTGTGAACCCAACTGCACGGCGTGCTCGCCGAATGCGTCTCGGGCACGGGCGTACGCACTGATCGCGCCGACGACCTGATCGTCGACGACCAGCGGCAGGGACAGCGCCGAGTGCACCCCCATGCGCGCGACACGTCCACCGAAATGCGGCCAGCGACCGTCACTGCCGAGTGATCCGCTGACCGTGGGCCGCAACGACGCCGTGCATGTGAGGCATGGCCCCTCGTTGAGCTCCTCGTACTGGACCGTGTCGATCTCGCGGACGAAATCGGTTGTCACGGCCCAGGCTTGGACGCGCGGTGTGCCTCCGGACAGTTCGATCGCGGTGACGCCGGCACCGTCGACACCGGGAATCGCCTGAACCGCGAACTCCGCTACGTCACCGAGCAGGTCGACGACGCGGCGACCACCCGCCACGATCCTGGCCACTCCGCTGAGCCCGGCAATGAGATCTACCTCGTCGGCCTCCGCCCGCCCGGGGGGCTGCTCTGGAGCCGGTGGCGTCGGGCGACCGGGCTGCGCGTCGTACTCGGCCATGGTGAGCGATCAATCTACCTGCCACCGGGCGGGAAATGCCGCTCTCGACCGTCAATTCACCAGGGCGAGCGCGTGGGCGCGGCGCAGCTTGCCCGACGGAGTCTTGGGAATCATGCCCGGCTGGAGCACGACCACATTGTGGGGCCGGACATCGACCTCGGCGAACACCTCGTGTGCCACCTGATGCTGGATGCGGCGCACCTCGGCGCGATCTTGAAACTCCTTGGATTCCACGGCTACTGCGAAACTCTCCCGCGAGTGTCCGGCGTCGAGCCGCACCGCCACCGCACAGCCGGGACGAACCCCTACGACGCGGCAGGCTGCGCGCTCGATGTCGGTCGGATAGATGTTGCGGCCCGCCATGATGATCACGTCCTTGAGCCGGCCGCACACCACCACGTTCCCCGTCTCGGTGAGATAGCCCAGGTCGCCGGTGTCGTACCAACCCCGCTCGTCCTGCGCGGGAATGAAGCCGGCCGCCGTGGTGTAGCCCCTGGTCACCGGTTCGCCGCGCACCTCGATCACGCCGACACCGCGCGCAGGCAGCAGGCTGCCGTCCTCGTCGATGACGCGCACCTCGAGGCCGTTCAGCGGCTGGCCGAGCGATACCAGCCGCCGGGTGTGACCCTTTGACGCCGGGACGGCGCGATGCAGGACCGCCAGCAGGTCGGCGTCCACCTCGTCGACGACCATGCCGCCGCCGCACTCGGAGAACGACACCGCCACCGTCGTCTCGGCCATGCCGTAGGCCGGGATGATCGCCTCGGGCCGCAGCCCGAACGGCGCTCCCGCATCGCACAGATCCTCGACGTCGAGAGGGTCGACCTGCTCGGCGCCGGACAACGCCCACCGCAGCGACGACAGGTCGAACTCGCCGGGTGTGGCCTGGCGGCGTAACCGCTTGGCGAACAGGTTGTAGGCGAAGTTCGGCGCGGCTGTCATGGTGCCCTGGTATTTGTCAATCAGCTTGGCCCACAACAAAATATCGCGCAGAAAATCCATCGGCGTGATCTTGACGAGT
>DATFFJ010000166.1:0-3332 GCA_035250065.1 Aeromicrobium sp.
TGGTCATCGAGTACTACGTCACCTGCCGATTGCCAATCCACACGGTCAATGCCATACGCCCGCATGACCGCCCGCCGCTCAGCGTCTGCCTTGCGCAGGTCGATGGCTCGGCCGCCATAACGGGCGATCAGGCAGAACGGAGTGAACAGGAAGAAGATCCCGGCTTGGGTTGCGAACGCCACGAACTCACCCATGAGCCCACGGTAGGACTCACGGGCGAGGTTGACCAGCGTCCAGCTACCCCTGACGCGCCGGGGCTTTGCCAAGCGCCAGGCCCAAGGCAGCCATCCCGGCGCCCAAGCCCAGGTGCAGCCAATTGTCCGCGTCGTCGAGCGGGAGGAAGTTCGCTGCGGAGTCGTAGTCGACCACGACGCCGTAGAGCCACGTCAGCAGATAGATGAAGCCGCCGACGACGAGGTACGTCTTCGCCGCGCCTCGCGCCATCACCAGACCGGCAAGACCGAATACGAGATGGATGATGTTGTGCAGGACTGAGACCTGAAAGAGTCCGAGCAGCATGGCCGGGGACTCGTGTCCGTACAGGGCGATGTCACTGGCGTCGGTGGTGATTCCGGGGATGAAGCCGCCGATGCCGGCGACGAGGAAGACCAGCCCCACGAGCGTGGCGGCCAATTGGATCGGTGTGCGATTCATGATCGACTCCTCTCAGGTGATCCAGATTCAGTGTGGACCCGCCGCGGCCCAAATCGTGGGAGGCGACGACTACCGCGTAAGCACGGTAGGCGTCCATGCCGGCCAGTCGGCTTCGCCCACCAGGCGCCCTCGTTCATAGGCAGCGACGATGCGAAATGGCACCTTTGCACGGCTGTTGTCGTAGAAGGTCGACCGGTCGGACATCGCTCGGGCGGCGACGACGTGCGTCAGAAGCCGTGCATAACGCTGCCGGATCTTCTCCTCCGGAACCTGATGCCCGCCCCGCCGAACGCGCTCGGCAACTCGCGCGACGGCCAAGTCGGCCGGAACGAGCATGACGTGCAGGTTGACCAGGTAGCCGAGCGCGACCGCCTGCGTCACCAGAGCCACCTTGCTTTGGTGGCTGAAGACGGTCTCGGTGATGAACGACTCGCCGCGGGCGAGCATGCGGCGTCGCAGGTCGGCTGCGGCGCGGGACGCTTGATACGCGTGCTCCAGCTCTTCGCCCGGCCACCGCTCGGCCGCGATCTCGTCGGCATTGACGAACGGCAGATGCGTCACCGGCTGGAGGACGCGTGCGACGAACGTCGACTTGCCCGAGCCGTTGGGCCCTGCGAGGACGTGCAGGACAGGCGCGCTCACCAGGAAAACAGATCAGCGAGGCGCGATGAGCCGGCCGGCGTCATCGGCCTCAGACCAGGTCTCGCCGGCCTCGGCGAACTCGGCCTCGAAGTCGAGCGCGGCGATGCGGGCGGCCACTTGCTCGTCCCAGCTGGCGCGGACAATGGCCTGCTCGCGCTCACCCAGCGCGTCGTACGACCCGTCGCCGGCGAGCACGCGCTCGATGTCGCGCTGGCTGACGCCTCCGGACGCCTCGAACTCGCGCCCGATGCGCGCCCAGTGGTTGATCTGCTGCGCGGCGCTGCGGCTGTTGACCGCGCCAACGGACTTGGCGGCGTCGAAGAGATCGCCGTCCACCCGCGTGGGCATCGTGCTGCTCATGCCTCAAGTGTAGCAATCTGCTACAGAAATGGCAGCCAGCCCGTCCTACGCCGGAACCAGCGCGACGAAGATCGCCAGCGGGAAGTCGTAGACGAGGCACGCCGGCGGGTACCAGCGCGGGACCTCGCGCGTGCCGAGGACATGGTGGTCGTGCGTGTGCAGGAGATCCCAGACACCGTGGGCGGCCAGGCCGCCGGCCAGCCAATAGGGCGAATGCTCCAGGCCGACGAACACGACGGCGACGATCGCAACGGCGAACGCCACTTCGATCGCCAGGTTGCCGCCGTGGCGTTCGGCGAGCGCGAAGCCGATGTAGATGGCCGCGATGATCGCGAGCGTGACACCCTCGGCCACCCGTCGTTCGGCGATCGGCGTGAACCACAGCCACAGCATGGAGATGGCCACGAGAATCGCGGCCAGGACGACCGCGACTCGGTTGGAGATCAGTTCGGGACGCTCACTCATGCCACTCACACGACGATCTCGTCACCGCCACCGTCCGGCAGGCTGCCCGCGATGATGTCCCAGCAGATGTAGAAGCGCTCGCCACTACCCCACTTCTCCGCATGCGACCAGGTAAAGAGCGGACCGTGGCTCTCGCAGGCCTCCTTGGCCCCGGCGGCAGCCTCCTTGAAGGACGTTCCCGCGGGCACCGGGATGTACTTCCGGGGCACGAACTGGTGCTTGACCGCACAGGGGACGATCTCCCAGACGTCTTCCTTGTCCGGGTTGATGCGACCGCAGAGGCGCTCCTTGTCGGAGGGGTCGCCGTCGAGGAACGGCGTCTCCTCCTTGAGTGCATAGGCACGGCGCTGATCGGTCAGGGTCACGTCGCAGCGCATCCACTTCGCGCCCTTGGCCCTCTGCTCCTTGGTCGGCCTGAACCAGGCGAGCGAGTACAGCGTCTTGGCGCGCGTCTCAGAGTCGGCACCGAGGATCTCGTTCAGTGCGGAACCGCACGCCTTGCCGACGGCATACGCCTGCGCATTGTTCGACCCGCGAATCGCTGCGGGAGGTGCGGTGACGACGGCGACTGTGCGCGTCGTGTGCTTGTCCGAGCAGTCCACCGGCTTCTTGGTGTCCGACTCGGCAGCAATGTCCTTGAAGCTGAGGTTGTGGCACTCGCCGACCTTGGGGTCGGCCAGGTGGGCCGGAGCGGCCGACGTCGCCGAGGGCTTGGGCTCGCTCGGGCGCAGGCCGCCAACGTCGCATCCGGCAACGAATGCGAACGCCAAGGCGGTTGTCAGCGTGACAAATGCGCGAACCATGCAGCCTCCCGTTCAAGACGAACGTATCGCCCGAACCAAGGCCACGTCGCACCCGGCGGGGGCTACTCGACCCTCCAGTCCAGCTCGCCACGCAGCTCGGGCGGCAGGTGTCTGAGGGTCGCGTCGTACAGGGCGTCCTGATTGAAACCCCGTGGCGCCCGGAAGACGAACACCAGCTTGCCTTTCGAGACCGCGTTGCTCTCGGTGACCAGCTTGGCGCCGAAATTGGCCAGTTCGCCCTTGTACGCGTCGGCAGCCTGCTTGAGGTAGTCCTTCTCGATCTGGGTCACGTCGAGGCGGTAGACCGGGTTCGCGTCGAACACCAGGATCACGAACCACACGAAGGCGGTGGCGATCACGGCGAAGTGCGGCAGGTTCATGCCGCACAGCAGGCCGACCAGCGTGATG
>DATFFJ010000167.1:0-2133 GCA_035250065.1 Aeromicrobium sp.
CCCTACGAACTGGTTGAGCTCGAGGGATCACACTGGCTGCTCGAGGAGCAGCCGGACGCCGTGGCCGACGCCATCATCAAGCGGGTCAACTCGGCCCGTTGAGCAGGAGCTCCTCGAATCCGGCCTCGTCCAGCATCGGCACACCGAGTTGTTCGGCTTTGTCCGCCTTGGACCCGGCGTTCTCGCCCACGACGACGTAGTCGGTGTTCTTGGACACCGAGCCGGCCGACTTGCCGCCTCGGCTGATGATGGCTTCCTTGGCCGAGTCTCGGGTGTAGTTCTCCAGCGAGCCGGTGACCACCACGGTGAGGCCCTCGAGCGTCCGCGCGATCGACTCGTCCCGTTCGTCCGCCATGCGCACGCCGGCGGCCTCCCAAGCCTTGACGATGTCGGCGTGCCAGTCGACGTCAAACCAGTCGACGATCGCCTCGGCGATGGTGCGACCCACGCCCTCGACGGCTGAAAGCTCATCGACCGTGGCCTCACGGATCGCCGTCATCGTGCCGAAGTGGGTGGCCAGCGCGCGGGCCGCGGTGGGGCCGACATGACGAATGGAGAGGGCAACGAGAACGCGCCACAACGGCTGCTCCTTGGCCTTCTCCAGGTTTTCCAGCAACTTGCGCCCGTTGGCGGACAGCACTCCGGCCTTCGTGGTGAACAGCGGGACTTTCAGGAGGTCCGCTTCGGTGAGCGCGAACAGCCCGGCCTCGTCGGTCAAGACCTTGGACTCCAGCAGCGCCGCGGCGCCTTCCTCCCCGAAGGCCTCGATGTCGAACGCGCCTCGCGATCCGACGTGCGCCAGCCGCTCCCACAGCTGGGCCGGGCACGAGCGCGAGTTCGGACAGCGGATGTCGGCGTCGCCTTCGCGCTCTGGCCGGAGCTCGGTCTGGCACACCGGGCAGTGCGTCGGCATGACGAACTCCCGCTCGGAGCCGTCGCGTAGCGCGACCACTGGACCGACGATCTCGGGGATGACGTCGCCCGCCTTGCGCAGCACGACCATGTCTCCGACGAGTACGCCCTTGCGTTTGACCTCGTGCTGGTTGTGCAGCGTCGCGAGCTCGACGGTGGAGCCTGCCACCCGTACGGGCTCCATGACGCCGAAGGGCGTGACACGTCCAGTCCGGCCCACGTTGACCCGGATGTCGAGGAGTCGCGTGTTGACCTCCTCCGGCGGGTACTTGAACGCGATCGCCCATCGCGGTGCCCGGGATGTGGATCCAAGCCGGCGCTGCAGGTCGATCTGGTCGACCTTGACCACCACGCCGTCGATGTCGTGCTCGACGTCGTGCCGATGCTCGCCGTAGTGCTCTATGAACGACCTGACCTCGGCCACCGAACCGAGCACCTTGGCCCGGTCGGAGGTGGGCAGGCCCCAGTCGCGCATCGCCGCATAGGCGTCGCTCTGGCGGGTTGGCGTGAATCCCTCGCGGTAGCCCAGGCCGTGGCACATCATGGCCAGCGGCCGACTGGCCGTGACGGAAGCGTCCTTCATCCGCAGCGATCCGGCGGCGGCATTGCGCGGGTTGGCGAAGGGTGTGTTGCCGGCCTCGCCCCACGCCTCGTTGAACTCGTCGAAGGCCTGAGTCGGGAAGTAGACCTCACCGCGCACCTCGACGTAGGCCGGGACCGGATGCTGCTTGGTCCCGCTTAGCCGGTGCGGAATGGCCTTGATCGTCCTGACGTTGTTGGTGACGTCCTCGCCGACCCGTCCGTCGCCGCGGGTGACGCCGCGCGTGAGGCGGCCGTTCTCATAGGTGAGCGAGATGGCGAGGCCGTCGATCTTGAGCTCGCACAGAAACTCGGCGTCCTCGATTCCGTCGCGGCTCAGCCGGGCGTACCAAGCGTCGAGCTCCTCGAAGGAGAAGGCATTGTCGAGGCTGAGCAGGCGCTCGCGGTGCTCGTACGACTCGAACGTGCTGCTGGCGTAGCCGCCGACACTCTGGGTCGGCGAATCGGGCGTGCGGAGCTCGGGAAGCTGGTCCTCCAGCGACTCCAGCTCCCGCATGAGCTGGTCGTACTCGGCGTCGGACACCGTCGGCGCGTCATCGAGGTAATACCTCGTGCGGTGCTCCTCGATGACTTCGGCAAGCTCCTTGTGCCGCTGCCGCAGCTCGTCCTCGCGAGTCACCC
>DATFFJ010000168.1:0-10207 GCA_035250065.1 Aeromicrobium sp.
CGGGCTGCAGTCGTCGAACTACACCGGCCCGGTGGGCATCACCGCGATTCTGAACGACACCGCCGCGCACGAGGGCATCTCGTCGGTGTCGCTGTGGGCCGCCGTGCCGCATTACGTCGCCGAGCCGCCCTGCCCCAAGGCCACGCTGGCTCTCCTCGGCGCGCTGGAGGACGCGGTCGGCGTCGCCCTGCCGCAGGGCGACCTGGAAGAGCTGGCGGCCGCGTGGCAGCGCGGGGCCGACGAGCTGTCGCAGTCGGACCCAGAGATCGCCGAGTACGTCTCCGAACTGGAGAGCGAGCGCTCGACCGCCGAGCTTCCGGAAGCCACCGGCGATGCCATCGCCCGTGACTTCGAGCGCTATCTCCGCCGTCGCGGCAACGAATCCGCCTAGACCGCTACGCCCAGGAGCGCGTCAAGCGCCTCGCGCACCGCATCGGCAGAATTCGTCGAGCCAGGCGACGCACACCACGCGTCAACGGCGGCGAGTGCTGCCGGCGCGTTGAGGTCGTTCGCGAGCTCGGCCCGGATTCGCGCGATGAGCGCTTCGGCCGGTGCCTGCGTCGGGCGATCGATCGCCATGCGCCAGCGGGTCAAGCGCTCCTCGGCATACGCCAGGTCGTGCTCAGTCCAGTCCCAGTCCGCACGGTAGTGGTGGGCCAAGAGGGCGAGCCGGACCGCCGCTGCGTCGTGATCCCGCAGGTCGGAGACGAGCACCAGATTGCCGAGCGACTTCGACATCTTCTCGCCCCGGTACGCCACCATGCCGGAGTGGACATACGCGCGAGCAGCAGGCTCCCCCGTCGCCAGGCGAACATGTGAGGCGCACAGCTCGTGGTGCGGGAACAGAAGGTCCGAACCGCCCCCCTGCACGTCGAACTCGGCCCCCAGGTAGGCCAGGCCGATCGCCGCACACCCGACGTGCCAGCCGGGTCGCCCGCGACCGACCGCGGTGTCCCAGGCGGGCTCGCCCTGTCGCGGCGCCCGCCACAGCAGGCAGTCGAGCGGGTCGCGCTTCCCAGGGCGGTCAGGGTCTCCCCCGCGTTCGGCTGAGAGCTGCCGCATGCGTTCGGCGCCCAAGCCGGCGACGGATCCGAAGAACTCGTCCGCGTGCACATCGAGGTACAGGTCGTCGTCAATCCGATAGGCGGCAGCGCCAATCGACTCGATGAGCTTCGCGACCTCGGGTAAGGCGTCGACCACACCGACGAAATGATGCGGCGGCAGGATCCGCAAGGCCGCCATGTCCTGTCGGAAGAGCTCCGTTTCACGTTCGGCGAGGTCGGTCCACGACTCCCCCGTCGCCCGCGCTCGCTCCAGGAGCGGGTCATCGACATCGGTGATGTTCTGGACGTACGTGACCTCGATGCCATGGTCGAGCCACTGGCGGTGCAGCAAGTCGAACGCGAGGTAGGTGGCCGCGTGGCCGAGATGTGTGGCGTCGTACGGCGTGATGCCGCAGACATACATGCGGGCCTGCCCGTGGACCTCCAGTGGCACGACCTCGCGTGTCCTGGAGTCGTAGGCCCGCAGCGGCTCCGGCTGACCGGGGACGCGAGGTACACGAACCGCCGGCCAACTCCGCATGGGGTGAGACTAACGAGGGCACAATGGCCGATGTGTCGGTGATCGATTGCGCAACGTACTGCCATGGTGTCCGTGAAGAGGTTTCTCACGACCCCCAAGCGCTGACCGATGTCATGGCGTCCCTGGACCACGATTCGGATCCACGCTCGTTCCTCTGGGTGGGCCTGCACGATCCGACGCCGGAGGAGTTGGCCGCGTTCGCCGGACCGCTCGGCTTGCACCCGCTTGCGGTCGAGGATGCACTGGAGGCCCACCAGCGCCCCAAGGCGGAGCGCTACGAGAACCACGTGTTCATGTCGATCCGGACCGTCGAGTATCGCGACGACAACGTCGAGACCAGCGAGATCAACATGTTCCTCGGTGCCGACTACCTGCTGACGGTGCGCAAGGGAACCGGCCACGATCTGCGCCAAGTCAGGCGTCGTGCGGAGGCCAATGTGGAGGAGCTTGAGCATGGCGCGATCGCAGCCCTCTATGCCGTCGTCGATTCCGTGGTCGACGACTACGAGCGGGTCGCCGCTGAGCTGGAGACCGACATTGCTGAGCTCGAGGCATCGGTCTTCTCACATGAGCGCACCAGCGACTCCTCACGCATCTATCGGCTCAAGCGCGAAACGCTGGAGTTCAGGCACGCTGTGATGCCGTTGAAGGATCCGATCCATCGCTTTGCCACCACCGCCATGCCGGAGGACGCGCGCCCGTACTTCCGGGACATCGAGGATCACCTCTCGCAGGTCGCCGAGAGCATCGACAACACGGACAACCTCCTGGACAACGCGCTGAACGCCCACCTCGCCCAGCTGACCATTCAGCAGAACGACGACATGCGGCGGCTCACCGCCGGCGCCACGCTGTTCGCCATCCCGACTGCCATTGCCGGCATCTACGGCATGAACTTCGACCACATGCCCGAGCTGCATTGGGCGTTCGGATATCCGCTGGTCGTTGGCGTGACGGCACTGATCTGCTGGTTCACGTACCGCAAGTTCCGCAAGAGCGGCTGGCTCTAGGCCACGAGGTACCCCGACGCGAGCAGTCCGAGCGTCACGCCACCCAGCCCGATCCGGTAGAGGACGAAGGGCAGGAACGAGTGCGTGCTGACGTACTTGAGCAGCCAGTGAATGACCGCGAGGCCGACCACGAAGGACACGACGGTGGCCACCACGGTGGGCATAACGCCGTAGGCATTGTCGCCCCCGGGAATCTCCTTGAGTTCGAACAGGCCTGCACCAACCACGGCCGGGATGGCAAGCAGGAAGGCGTAGCGCGTCGCGGCGGCACGCTCATAGCCAAGGAATCGGCCCATCGAGATGGTCGCCCCGGAGCGAGACACTCCGGGGATCAGCGCGAGCGCCTGCGCGAGCCCGAGCAGTACGGCATGCGACCAGGTCAGGTCGTCGATCCGCCGGTGTGCAGCACCAACACGATCGGCGAAGCCGAGGATGACACCAAACGTGATCAGCGTGACGCCGATCAGCCACAACGAACGGAAGTCCCGCTCGATCACATCCTTGAGCGCGATACCCAGCAGCACGATCGGCGTCGAACCGATGATGATGAACCACCCCATCGCCCATTCCCGCTCCTGTCGCGCCTCGGGCGAGAAGACGCCCCGCAGCCAGCCGCTGCCGATGGTCCAGATGTCCCGCCAGAAGTACAGCAGGACGGCCACCTCGGTCCCAATCTGAATCACGGCCGTGAACGCGGCGCCAGGATCGTCCCAGCCGATGACCTGCGGAACGATGGCCAGGTGTGCGCTGCTGGAGATCGGCAGAAACTCGGTCAGGCCCTGCAGCAAGCCCAGAAACAGAGCTCGAAGAAAGTCCACCGACACAATCGTCACCGGGCGAGCCTACCCACGAACACGAACTAGCCTGACCGCATGCAGTACCGCCGTGTCGGGACCTCCGGGCTCAGCGTTTCGCAGCTCGGTCTCGGCACGATGGGGTTCGGCAGCTCGGTCGACGAAGTCGACGCTGAAGAACAGTTGCGGACCTTTCTTGAGGCCGGCGGCAACCTGGTCGACACGGCCCCGATCTACGGCGACGGCCGCACCGAGCCCATGCTGGGCGCCCTGCTGGGCAAGCTCGGCGTCCGCACCGACATCGTCGTGTCCGGAAAGGCGGGCTTGGCCTACCGCGGCGGAGCCGTCGTACGCGACGCGTCCCGGCGCACCCTTCTCGATCAGCTCGACCAGAGCCTTCGTGATCTCGGAACCGACCACCTGGATCTCTGGCAGGTCCACCGCTGGGACGAAGCGACGCCGCTGGAGGAGACGTTGGCCACGCTGGAGTACGCGCTGACGACGGGCCGGGCCCGCTACGTCGGTGTCTCGAACTTCTACGGCTGGCAGCTTGCGACCGCGGCGGCCGGGCCGGGCCCCCGGTTGATCAGCAACCAAGTCGAGTATTCGTTGTTGCGCCGCGACATCGAAGACGAGGTCATCCCGGCGGCCGAGCATCACGGCATCGGCATCATCGCCTGGGGACCGCTGGGGCGCGGCGTGCTCACCGGCAAGTACCGCGCCGGAACGCCGGGCGACTCGCGAGCCGCAGACAGCCGGTGGGAGGGATACGTCCGGCCGTATCTCAGCGCCGGCCGGGCCCACATCGTCGAGGCCGTCTCCAAGGCCGCCGACGGACTCGAGATCACGATGTCGCACGTCGCGCTCGCCTGGCTGTTGCGGCAAAGCATCGTCGCATCCGCCCTCATCGGGGCCCGGACCACGGCCCAACTCAGCGAAAGCCTTGCGACCGACGAGGTCGAGATCCCGGACGAGATCATCCAGGCGCTCGACGACGTCTCATCATCGGAGGATTGGGAGGACTGAGCGTGATCGAGTACGAGTTCTGGCACCTGAACTTCGACCGGACAGACACGCGCGCCGCCATCTGCCGGCTCCTCACCGAGGCAGCCGAGTATCACGGCTGGGAACTCGACCTCCTGCGCCGGGACCCGAAGGGCAATCGCACCGTGCGCTTGCGTCGCAAGGTCATCCGGATGAGGTCAACGCTCCAGGCGTTCTAGCGTCCGCGCAGCACGACCAGCGTCAGCACGGACAGGGTCAGCGCCACCAGATCCATCAGGATCAGGCCGACCGGCGACTTGGCGCGAAGACGCGTCACGATCGCCCCGATGATCAGCAGGATGAAGCCGACGGCGGCCGCTTGGCCCAGCCACAGCGGAAGGACTCCGAACCAGGCGCCGACGACGCCGATGACGCCGAGGAGCTCGAGAACTCCGATGGTGCGCCACAACCCCGGAGATACGGCCAAGGCATCCCGCTGCTCGAGAGACGCCTTCGCGCCGACGATCTTGACCAAGCCAGACACCGCGAACAGGGCGACAGCGAGGACGACAGCGAAGGCCATGCCCGGAGACTAGCGCTGACGTTCACACCAGATCGAGGAATCGGTCGAAGACGCGCGCGCCGAACTCGAGCGCGTCAACCGGGACCCGTTCGTCGATGCCGTGGAACAGCGCAGTGAAATCGAGATCGTCAGGCAACCGCAGCGGCGCGAATCCGTAGCAGGTGACTCCGAGTCGATTCCAGCCCTTGGCGTCGGTCCCGCCCGACATGAGATAGGGCGCGATGACCGCTTCCGGGTCTTCGGCGAGCAGCGACACCGTCATCGCGTCGATGAGGTCGCCCTCAAACGGGTACTCCAGGGCCGGCTGGAGGACATGCGGAGATACCTCGACGGCCTCGCCGACGATGCGCTGGACCTCGGCCTGGAAGACGTCCTCCTGGCCCGGGAGGAATCGACCGTCGACGTACGCCACCGCCTCGGCTGGGACGACGTTGTGCTTGAACCCGGCCTCGAGCATGGTCGCATTCGTCGTGTTGCGGGTCCCGGCGCCGACCATCCGGGCTGCCGGACCGAACTGCTCCACCATCTCCTCGACGCCGGACGCGCCGGTCAGCTCCTTGACCTTCGCCATGAGCTGCTCCATGGACGGACCGACGTCTTCGGGCCACGCATGATCGGCCAGCGCGGTCAACGCGTGCGCGAGGTGATTCACCGCATTGTCCGGGTTCGCCATGGAGCCGTGTCCCTGCGTCCCACGCGCCGCCAACCGCAGCCACGCCATGCCCTTCTCGCCGGACTGGATCAGATACAGCCGCCGGCCAGCGACGGGGACGGAGAATCCGCCCACCTCCCCCACGGCCTCGGTGATCCCCTCGAACAGCTCCGGGCGGCGCTCGACAAGCCAGTGAGCTCCGAGCAGGCTGCCGGCCTCCTCGTCCGCGGTGAACGCCAGGATGATGGGACGGCCGGGGACGGCGCCGGCGCGTTGGCGAGCACGGACCACCGAGAGCAGGATGGCGTCGAAGTCCTTCATGTCGACCGTGCCGCGTCCGTATAGGTAGCCGTCGACGATTTCGGCGGCGAACGGGTCGACGCGCCACTGATCGGCGAATGCGGGCACGACGTCGAGGTGGCCATGCAGCAAGAGGCCGGGGCGACCGTTGTCCGTCCCCCAATGCGCGACGACACTCGCGCGGCCCGGTTCGGACTCGATGATCTCCGCAACGATGCCCACGTCATCCAATCGGGCAGCGACGTATTCGGCCGCGCCACGCTCACCCGGACCGGATCCGTCACCGTAGTTGGAGGTGTCGATCCGCACGAGATCACGGCAGATCTCGACGACCTCGGCATCGGGGACGTACGTCACACCGCCAGCCTACGTGCGCTGCCGGCCCTACCCTTGTGATGTGGCCACCACATCCTTCACCTCGGTTGACGACGTCAAGGCGCAGCTCGCTGCCGCCGGCTACCTGGCGTCCGACGCCATCGCGACGACGGTCTACCTGGCCAGCGAGCTCGGCAAACCGCTGCTGATCGAGGGCCCGGCCGGCGTCGGCAAGACTGCCCTCGCCGAGGCGGTCGCCGACGCGCAGAAGGCGGACCTGATCCGGCTGCAGTGCTACGAGGGCGTCGACGAGGCCCGCGCGCTGTATGAGTGGAACCACGCCAAGCAGCTCCTGCGCATCACCGCCGGCAAGGACGAGTCCTGGGACGAAGCCAAGACCGACATCTTCAGCGAGGAATTCCTTCTCCCCCGCCCGCTGCTGTCCGCCATCCGCAACGACGGCCCGACGGTTCTGCTCATCGATGAGACCGACAAGGCCGACATCGAGATCGAGGGCCTGCTGTTGGAGGTGCTGGGCGACTTCCAGATCACCGTCCCCGAACTCGGCACGGTGCGGGCCACCCAGCGTCCGTTCGTCGTCCTGACGTCCAACGCCACCCGCGAGCTCAGCGAAGCATTGCGCCGCCGCTGCCTCTTCCTGCACATCGACTTCCCGGAGCCCGGCCTTGAGGAGGACATCATCCGGCTCAAGGTCCCGGAGTTGGACGATGCCCTGGCCGAGTCCGTGGTTCGCCTCATCAATGCGCTCCGCGCGATGCCGCTGCGCAAGGCGCCGTCGATCTCCGAGACCATTGACTGGGCCCGCACCCTGCTTGCCCTCGGCGCATCAACCCTGTCCGACGAGATCGTGGAGGACACATTGGGCGTCGTCCTCAAGCATGCCGACGACGCGACGAAGGCGCGCACGCAGCTGGGGGGAGGATGACCCAGGTCACCGACGATCTCGCCGGCCGCCTGGTCGAGTTCGTCGAGGCGCTGCGGTCCAAGGGCATCCCCACCGGGCCGAGCGAGTCAGTCGACGCTGCCGAGGTCATCCGCGTGCTCGGCATGGAGAATCGCGACCTGTTCCGCGAAGGCTTGGCCGCCGCGTTGATCCGGCGTGGAGGGCAGCGAGACGTCTTCGACAAGACCTTTGACCTGTACTTTCCGCTGGCCACAGGCGCAACCCAAGTGGTGCGGGATCACGAGGACGTGACCATCGAGGACCTCCGCGACCTCCTCACAATGGCGTTGGCCGAGAACGATCTCCGCACGCTCGAACAGGTGGCCGAGTTGGCGGTCGACGCATTGGGCCGCGTCGGCAACGGAGTCGAGGGAAGCGCCGGGCAAAGCGGCTTCTCGGCCTATCAGACGCTGGACCGGATGCAGCCGCAGACAACCCTGGTTGCCGCCTTGGCCGCCCGCGGCAGCGGTGGTAGCGGCGCGCAGGGCACGTCGAGCGGGGGGCAGGGCGGCGGATCCGACGATCTGGACGACCGACTGGCCCCAGGCGAGATCCGCCGCAACATCCAGATCTTCCGCGAGCTGGTGGCATCCGAAGCCCGTCGCCGCACCGCCGAGGAGCGTGGCCGGGAGGTCGTGACCCGCCATGCCGTTCAACCTGGCGGCGACCGGATCGAGTTCCTCACGGCCAATCGGCAGCAGCTGGAGGAATTGCGGTCGGCCGTACGACCACTGTCCCGCAAGTTGGCGACCCGCCTGGCCGCCCGCCGCCATCGGGCTCGCCGAGGCCGGATCGACATCCGACGCACCCTGCGACGCTCCATGGGGACCGGCGGCGTGCCGATCAAGCCGGCCTATGCAAAGCCGCACCCCGCGCGTCCGGAGCTGGTGCTGCTCTGCGACGTATCAGGATCGGTCGCCGGCTTCTCGAACTTCACCATGCTGTTGGTGCAGGCGCTCTCCGATCAGTTCAGCAAGATCCGGGTGTTCGCCTTCGTCAACGCCATGGCTGAGGTCACCGATCTGGTCAAGGCGGATCCCGCTGACCTCGGCGCGCGCATCAGCAGCGAAGCGCGGATCACCAAGTGGCACACGAGCAGCGACTATGGAGAGGCCTTCGCCGACTTCGTGGCTGACCACCTGAACGCGATCGGGCCCCGCACGTCCGTCCTCATCCTCGGCGACGCCCGGAACAACAACCAGGACCCGAACCTGGCCGCGCTCCACCAGATCGCAGCCAAGGCCAAGCGGGTCTTCTGGCTGAACCCCGAGTACCACCTGCGCTGGGGACTTGGCGACTCTGTCGCACCCCGTTACGCCGAGGTCGTCGACATGTTCGAGTGTCGCAACATCGATCAGCTCAGTCGCTTCATCGGCCGCTTGCTGCCGGTGTGACCGAACATCCACACGACCACCAGCGCCCACACGAGCATCGCGGCAACGTCGACCACGACTTCGGGGAGCGGAACGGCGCCTTGATCGATCGCGAGGTCTCCTTCGGAGGCCGACAGGATCATGCCGGTCATGTTGTTCACGACATGAAGCGCAATGGCCGCCTCCAAGCCGCCGGTCCGGACGGTGACCCACCCGACGATGACCGCGAACGCACCGATGTCGAGAATGCCCCAGTCGGTGTACGCGTGACCGGCCACGAAGGGCACCGACGACACGATGATCGCCGGCCACGGCGACCCGAAGAGACGCCCCATTCGATGACCCTCGCCGGTGAATGACCCAAGGGATTGGAGCAGCCACCCGCGGAAGACGTACTCCTCCGCGGCGGCTTGGAAAGGGACGAGCAGCACGATCATCAGGAGCGGCGGCCAGAAGGCATGCCAGCCTGGCCACGGCCCACCCTCCTCGCGGGACGGCCAGAGCGCGTCGACGCCATACCCCGCGGCGAAAGCGATGCCGATGTATCCGACTGCTGGCACCAAACAGAGCAGCATCCATCGCCACCGCAGGTGCCCCTCCACGGAGCTCAGCGTCCCGAGCCAGCGTCGATGGACGACGAGTGTGACGACCCAGACCAGCGGCAGCAGGATTCCAAGCGTGGCGAGCAGGGCGAACAGGTTGGCCACGTCGTTGGTGAAGACCTCCTCTCCCGAGGAGGCGACTTCGAGCCACACGCCGGTCGTCAGCCGCACCGCCACGACCATGCTGAGCACGAATGCGAGGGTGGCAGCGACTCCGAGGACCACTAGGGTCGCGAGTCCCACGACCGGGCGCCACCAACGATGCACGTCGGTTCGATCCAGTTGCTGGAACGGGCGCCCCGGCGGAATGGGGCGCAACCACTGAGTCATGCGGCGGTGCCGCGGGCGATGGCCACCGCGTCGCTGGGTGCACCCCTCCAGACCGGCCCATGACCGGGGACGATCGCGGAGGCCTCGACGGCGGCGATGCGGTCCAGGGCGGCCACCGCCTGCCCGGGGTCGGTGTGGAAGAAGTCGGCCGCGAGCTGAGGGCCCTTCCGACCTGAGATCGCGTGGCCGGTGATCAGCGCGTCGCCGGTGAGCAGTGCCGTTCCGGCGCGGAGGCAGATGTGCCCGCTGGTGTGTCCTGGCGTGAGCACCACCATCGGACGGCCGGGGATGTCGAGCGTCGCGCCGTCGGGTACGCCAATCGCCCCGGCCACCCTGACGTGGCGCACACCCCCGGCGGCGGTGATCCGCAGGCTCCACGGGACCATCCGCGGTTTCCACAAGCGCTTCGCAACGTCGAGTGGCGCGGCGGACTCGACGCGGTCGCCGACAGCCATGGGCAGTTCGGAAGCACCGACATAGACCGGCGCGTCGACGTCCGCCAGCAACGCCGGGACTCCGCCGATGTGATCGATGTGGGCGTGCGTGACCACGATGGCCTCAAGCCCAGCCAGATCGAGCCCGGCCCGGCGGATCGATGCGCGCACGTCAGCGCCGTATCCGGGATACCCGGCGTCCACCAGCGTGAATGACGCGGCGTCGCGCAGGATGGTCCAGTTGGCATCGCGGCCGCGCACGGCGAGGACGCCGTCGCCGAC